>DAOVOW010000181.1 GCA_030629485.1 bacterium | reverse complement strand
GGGGCAGGTGACGACGGCGGGCTCTACCACGAGGACATCAAGATCGAACTCGCAGGTGTCGACGCCGCACTGGGCTTCGGCTGTCACCGTGATGTTGTACAGTCCGGTCTCACTGATATAAACAGACACCTCGCCGGTGGCGGGGTTGTAGGAACCGTTCGGCAAAACCGTCACGACCGCATCGGTTGGACTGATCGGCATAGTGATACATACGGAATCGGCTTCACACAAGGTGTCGTACACTGTCGTGGAAGGACAGATGATCCACGGTATCCCACCCGGTAGAATTGTCACGACGGTGGTATCGTAGGCTGTTTCACCACAGGCATCACGCACTGACACTACGACAGTGTCAATACCGAAATCGGTCGGAGTGAAACAGACATCATTTTCAACGATCTGACCGTGCGAAGATGACACCTCTATTATGTTGTCATCAACGTCACAATAGGTGATGGGGATACAAACCTCGTACGGCTCACACACGGTCAGGCTGGTGTCCGGACCGGACACGATCTCCGGTGGACTGTTAAAGTCCGCGGTAACCGTAAAGTTGCATGTGTCGGAGCTGCAGATCGACGTAGCGATCATCGTGATTTCAAGCGACCCGGCCTCGAGTATCGGAACGCAAACCTGATTCTCGCTCAGGTACGCCGGTTCCGTCACATTTACCATTTCTACGGACGCTGAGACCGTATAGTCCAGACACAGGGTGTCGGGGCCGCAGACCAGCAGAGCGGTGTCGGCGGGGCAGGTGATTACCGCCTCGTCCGGAATGGTAACCTCAACGTAGACAATACAGGTATCGCTGTTGCACTCGGCAATGCCAATCACCGTGATTTCGTAGATGCCGGCAGTATCCGCCGGGAAGCAGAGTTGGCCATCGCTGTAGGTACCGATTGACGAAACGACAGTGAAGTTGTTACCGATGATGTCCAGCGGTACACAGACCTCGGTCGGACCGCAGATCGGTTCGGACTGTAAGGTATCTTCCGGACAAGTGATCTGCACGGTCTCGCCAAACTCGACTGTGACGCAGGCATTCAGCGTGTCGGCCAGGCCACATTCATCGATCGCTATGACCTCGACGCAGTAGACCCCGGAGTTCTCGGCGGTGAAACATATTTCGCCGGTGGCATCGTCGTAGTAGCCGACGTCGGTCAGTACTTCGACAAGGTTGTCTTCGGCGTCGCCGAACGCTATTGGTACGCAGATGTTGGGCTGGCAGGTGGTGATAACGGAGTCGGCCCAATCGTAGATGATAAACGGCGCCGTATTGAACTCAACAGTGACCGCCATAGTGTCGCTGTCCTCTTCACCGCATTCATCGACAGCCGTCACGATCAGGTCGTAAACGCCGGCTGTGTCAGCGGTGAAGCAGACGCGGCTGTGCAGCGGATCGTAGTACGAGCCGCTGTCGACCTTGACGCTGTCAAGGTTATTGTCCGGATCGTACACGCCCACCGGCACGCAGACCTCCGACGGACCGCAGAACATGATGCTTGAGTCGGGTGGCAGGAGTACGAGCGGATCATGGTTGCATTCAATGGTGACAGTGAAGCTGCAACTAAAGCTGCCGCACGGAGTGACAATCTCGAGGGTGACGGCGTTGGTATTACCGCACTCGGAGACGAAGCAGACAGATTGCAGTTCATCATCGAACCAGGTGTTGATTCCGGTCACGTTGACGGTTGCTATCTCAGGGATACCGCCGATCGGCAGGCAGAAAGTGTCACCGACACAAGTGAAGATAGTCGTGTCGTTCGGACAGACAAGCTCAATCCCCTGGTCGGTCAGGATTGTCACATAAGCGGTGTCGGCATCGACCATGTCGCAACTGTCGGTAACCGTCACGATAATCTCGAAAGTGCCACTGTCGTAAGGTGTGAAACAAACCTGCCCGTCGCTGTACGAGCCGCGGTTGACATCAATAGTCTGGATATTGTCATCCGGATCGGAGATGTCTATCGGCAGGCATATAGCCTGCGGATAACACAGGTATACCGTTGTGTCGGGCATTCCTGTCGCGACCGGCGGGCTGTTGATGTCCACGCTTATGTTGATGGTGTCGGCGGCCATCAGGTCGCACGTATCAACCACTGTCACAATCATGGTGTAACTGCCCGGTCCGTCAGGCGTGAAGCAGACCTGCGAGGTAACCTCGTTATAGATACCCAGGCTGGCTGTTAGTGACTGGTAAACGCTAATCGTGTTGACATCGACGCAGATTTCGCCCAGTTCACACAAGTCGAGATCAAGATCGTCACCCAGGTCGACAAATGGCGGCGCGCCGGAGGTCACAGTGATTGTCACTATATCCGCCGCAGTTGCACCGCACTCGTCGGTGGCTTCGACGATCAATTCGTAGACGCCGTCGTGATCTACTTCGAAACAGACCTTGCCGGTCTGCGGATCGTAACTGCCGAGATTCGGAGTTACGGTAAGCAGGTTGCCGTCCTCGTCACCGACGGTAACGTCGACACAAACTTCGGTGAGGCCGCACAGACCGACCTCGAAATCGGCGCCAAGATCGACATACGGTGGCAGGTTAAGACCGACCGTAACCACTGTCGTGTCGGTTGCCGTGGCGCCACACGAATCGGCCGCCGTGACGATTATCGTGTAGCTGCCGGCAGTATCGGCGTTGAAACAGACTCGCTCATTGTCGGCATCGAACTGTCCGTAATTGACGGTGACCGTCACGGCGTCCATATCAGGATCGGAGACGATTGCTGAGAAGCATATCTCTGAGGGCTCACAGAGGAAACGGTCGAAATCGTCGGCTGTGGTGACACTCGGCGCGTGGTTACCCTCGATTGTCACCGGCACGATACAGGTGTCGGAGTGGTCGCAAATGTCCACGACCTCGATAACTATATCAAACTGGTCATTGCCGACGGCATCGAAGCAAACTAATCCCGCGTCGTAGATTGCATTCTGCGAGAGGATGTTCACCGTCAGGTCCGGATCGCCGGGATCGAAGTCAAAGCAGAGCGTCTGCGGTTCACATATCGAGAACAACTGCGGTTCGGGACAATCCACGACCGGCGGACGGTCGAGCAGTACTGTTATTCTAATAGTATCCGGATCGCACGGTGGACACTCGGGGCAAGCCTCGCTGTAAATCTTGCTGCCGGTACAAGGATCGGTAACACAGTATTCAAATATGTACGTGGCTGAGTCGACGTCGTTCGGCATGAAGCAGGTCTGTCCGGAACTGTCGGTCAACATCGTAAACCCGCCCGGACCAGATTCTTGGGTGATGTTAAGAATATCGCCGTCTGCATCAGTGGCTACCACATCGAAACATATCTCTTGGACGTTACACAGATAAACGGTAGAGTCAAACGTGAGGAGAATCGGCGGGCTGTTTATTGTTATCGTGTCGTAGACGAAGCCGGTGTCACCGGCGCAAGTATCGTAGGCCGCCACTTCAAAGGTGTATACACCGGATGTATCCGGGAAGTAACTGATCAATCCCGTCTGGGTATTAACGGTGCCCACGCCGGACAGCATGATGAAGGTCATTGGGTCGCCATCGGCGTCAAAAGCGGTAACGGCAACCTCGCGGAGTTGATCGGGTTCACACAAAGTAGCGGAGGTAAACCGATCATAGACTATCGGCGGTGTATTGATCTCGATGGTCACTGTGAATTCGGCGTCGCAATATGCGCCGCAACTGTCGTAGCAGCGAACGGTGATAGTACCGCCGATGCTCTTATCCGGAGTATAGCACCAATAACCGTCGACGATTTCACCCACACCGGAGAAGACCTCGCAACGGTCGAAATTGCCGTTAGGGTCGGTAGCCGACATCGGCAGGCAGATTTCTTCAGGTTCGCAAAGGACAATCGTGGTGTCGTTAGGCGGGTTGCAGATGGGTGCGTCGTTGAGATCAACGGTCACGATGGTCTCACAAGAACTCTCGGCGCCGCAAGCGTCGATAGCTGTCAGGACGATGACGTTAGGTCCTTCAATCGGCGTGAAGCAGACAGTACCGTTAGCCATGACGACCTGAGCGCCGTTGACCGTTACAATGATCGACTCCAGAGCACCCTCCGGGTCGGACGCCGCAAAGCCGTCGATGCAGACTTCGCCGAGGTCACAGGTCTCCAGGGTGATGTCACCGGGGCAGGTGACTATCGGCGGCTGGTTGATTTCAAAGGTAACGGTGAATGTCTGGTCGCAATATGCGCCGCACGAATCCGAGGCGCGAACTGTGACCGTGACTGTCTCGGTGCCTTCGGGCGTGTAGCACCACTGGTCGCCGTTGATAGCGCCGGGACCGGAGATCAGTTCCCATCCGTAGAGGTTGCCATCCGGGTCGTCGGCTAACAGATCCAAACACAGTTCCTGAGGGCCACAGTTGAACAGCGAGGTGTCGGTCGGCGTCAGGCAGACCGGCTCGCTGTTGAGAATAACCTCAACCACGGCGTCGCACCAACTGGTATCACCGCAATCATCAACGGCATAGAGAATCATCGAGTTGGCGCCTTCTGTGGGCACAAAGCAGACGCTATTTTCTATAACGGGGTAGTCGCCGCCGTTGACAGTGACCCATATAGTGTCAAGGTTCCTGTCCTCATCTATGGCTCCAAAACCCTCGACACAGATCTCATCATCCAAGTTGCATACAAAGACCGGTTCGAGGAAGTCGACACAGGCCACCGCCGGTGGTGCGTTCAAGTCGAACGTTACGGTGAAGCTGCTCTCACACGATGCACCACAGTCGTCGGTGCACTGAATGGTTACCGTTACTGTTTCATCGCCGGACGGAGTGTAAGTCCAAAACCCATCAATGAGTTGTCCCGGACCGCTGACAATCGAACAACCCGTCAGGTTACCGTCGATATCATGGCCCGACACCGGCAGCGACACTTCGGTCAGGTCGCAGAGGAAGATCGTCGTGTCATTGGGGACCTCGCAGCTCGGCGGAGCATTCAACGAAATCGAAACCACCGACTGACACTGTGCTTGAGCGCCGCAACTGTCAACTGCCGTCACGACAATATTATTTTCACCGGCCAGCGGTGTGAAACAGATTGTCCCGTTGCTGATGCTATACGGTAGTCCGTCGACCGTGACGATTACCTCATCAAGGTTGCCGTCAGGATCGGAAACCAGGAAGCCGTCCAGGCAAATCT
>DAOVOW010000037.1 GCA_030629485.1 bacterium | reverse complement strand
TCCGAATACCCCCAACCCGGGTCAGGAGGACGCCGATAGCGATGGCGTCGGTGACGTCTGCGACAACTGTCCCAATGACCAGAATCCGAACCAGGAGGACGTCGACAACGACACGGTAGGGGACGCTTGTGACAACTGTCCTGATGTTCCCAACACTGATCAGACCGACACCGATGGCGATGATGTCGGCAACGCCTGCGACAACTGTCCGAACCATCAGAACACCGACCAGGCTGATGCCGACAACGACGACGTCGGTGACGTCTGTGACAACTGTCCCGATGATGCCAACACCGACCAGTCGGATGTCGACCTGGACGGCGTCGGCGACGTCTGCGACAACTGTCCGGACGATCAGAACCCGGATCAGGAAGATGCCGACAACGACACGGTAGGCGACGCCTGTGACAATTGTCCAAACGACGCCAATCCGAATCAGGAGGACGGCGACGGTGACGACGTCGGTGACATTTGCGACAATTGCCCCGATGACGCCAACCCGAATCAGGAAGATCCTGATGCCGACGGTATCGGCTCTGTCTGCGATAATTGTCCGGATGACTACAATCCGAACCAGGAAGATAGTGACAACGACGGTATCGGCGATGCCTGCGACGCGTGTCCTAATGATCCGGATAACGACATTGACAACGACGGTGTCTGCGGCGATGTCGACAACTGTCCGACCGATTATAATCCCGGCCAGGAGGATCCGGACGCCGACGGTTTGGGTTCCGCTTGCGACAACTGCCCCGATCACTATAACCCGGATCAGGAAGACCTTGACGTCGACGGCGTCGGTGACTCCTGCGATAACTGCATCGAGGACTACAATCCGGATCAGGCAGACTCTGACGGGGACGGTATCGGTGACGCTTGCGACGGTTGCTGTGAAGGCATGAGAGGTGATGTCGATGGTATTATGGGCGACCAGCCCAATATCGCCGACCTTGTCTACCTCGTTGACTATATGTTCTTCGGAGGTCCGGAACCACCATGCTTCGAAGAAGCAGATGTCGATGCAAACTTAGCCCTCGACATAGCTGACATGGTCTATTTGGTAGATTACATGTTCAATGGTGGCCCGCCACCGGCGGACTGCCCCTGGTAAATCCCGGGCAATGACGCCTTATTGATTAGCATGGCCGCCCCTGTTGTTCAGACAGGGGTGGCCTTTTTGTGTCTACCGCTACGAGACGCCCGATGACGGCGTCGTGGTTGTTGCGTGAGGCGAACGCTCGTGACGGAACAGAATAACTCTGGTGGCAGCAGGTCTGACGGGCCGGCCCTGAGCGAATTCGAATTCCTCCAACCCAGCTTATCAAACGGCGCTCGCGGCACGAAGATCAGGCTTGCCTGTTTTCCCTTGCCTGGAGGAGGATTTTGGCTATATTTCTAATTGAAGCCGTGGTGTCGGCGACACACGCCGTCGACCCAGTTACACGAGTTACTACACACTTGGAATACAGCAGATCGAATACCGGCCGCCCCCGGCGCAGGACACGGGATAGCAAATGCGCCAGAATAGACTACTCTCTCGATAATAACCACGTTAGTCCGCTACTACGATCTACGATACAGAATACGAAATGAATCGCACACACGTACACAGATTTGACAGGAGGACAGTATGAGAGGCAGAGTGCTCAGGATGATGGTTGCCGGCGCCATGTTGCTGGCGGCTACCGCCTTCGGTCAGTCGGTCAGCGTCGATCATGTCGACGGATTGGTCGGCGGTTCTTCCATAGGGACCGGACGTGCCGTGGTGTTCCATCTGAGAGTGTCTAATCCAAGCGACACCAGCTTCGATGGCATCGCGAACGGCTTTAGAGTCTATTCCCCCAACGGGGCGACCTGGTCGGCCACCCATCACGACACTACCGGTACCCTGGGTATGACCCAATTCGACGGCGGAGTATTCCTGCCCAAGTTCAGCGCCGACGGACAAGGCGCCGATACGGTCGGCATTGGTGCTTTTCGGATTTCCTCTACGGGACTGCCGCCGGGATTCGATGATGTCACTTTTACCATCACCATCGGTCCCATCGACCCTGTTCATTCCGGCAAGACGATCTGTCTCGATTCGGCCTATTATCCCCCATCGGGAGTCTGGAAGTGGGCGGCCTCGGCCGGCATCAATGCCTTTCCGACCTGGGATGGACCTCATTGCTACACCGTTTCGAAGCCGATAACAGGCGACAGCCTGTTCGTATCACCGCAGACTCTATCTTTCGTAGCATCAGAGGATGGACCCAACCCGCCAATGCAGATTCTGCATCTTTCGTCGAACGCCGATCCCATGACCTACGTCGTGGCGCTTGATTCAATCCCCTGGCTAAGCGTAGCCCCAACCGGCGGCAGCACACCGGATTCATTGTGGGTAATGGTTGATATATCTACTATGAGTGCCGGCACCTATTTTTCGGCGATGATGATCACCTCACCGCAGGCGGACAATTCCCCGGTGATAGTTGCGGTTGAACTGCGGGTGCTGCCGGGCGGTCCGGCCGTCATTCTGGATCACGTCGACGGCGGAGTCGGTTTTGGCGAGATTCTGACAAACGAAGATATCACCTTCTATCTTCGTTTCACCGGAGACGAGAACCGGTATGCCGGGCTTATCAATGGTTTCAAGATCCACTCTCCGACCGGAGCGCAATGGACCACAACCACATTGGATACCACCGGGACCCTGGGTATGGCCGACTTTGACCTCGGCGTTTTCTTCAGTCAATTCAGCGTTGACGGAATGGGCGCCGACACCGTCGGGTTTGGGGCGGTTGTGATGATGGATGACGGTATGCCGCCCGGCTTTGACGACGTGGTACTGACTATAGAGATCGGTCCTATCGATTCAGTATATGCAGGCGGTGTCCTGTGCCTCGATTCCACCTGGTTCCCGCCGACGGGGAGATGGGAATGGTACGTCCAGGGGCAAGGATTGATAAACCCGGCCTGGGACGGACCGCATTGCTTTACCATCGTAAACCGACCACCGTCGGACTTGGTGGTAGCACCTTCCGAGTTGGAGTTCAATAAAGTCGAAGGGGAATCTGATCCACCGCCGCAGACCATAACTGTCCACTCCACCGGACCGGTACCGGACAACTTCGAGGTATCCACGGATGTTCCATGGCTATCGGCCTCGGCTGGTTCCGGCCACACACCTGACTCGGTGGTAGTGATGGTATACGCTGATAGTTTGCCTGTCGGCCTCCACGCAGGTAACCTGATATTCGACGCACCAACCGCCCACAATTCTCCCGTAATAGTACCGGTGAATCTGACCGTTGAGCCCGGACTCACTCATCGACCGTTCGACATCGGGATATATGCTCACACCGGCACCGGACTGGAGGATTTCACCGCTCGCTTCGGCGTCGACTCGACGGCCACCGACGGCTTTGATCCGCTTCTCGACAAGTTCAAAGCGCCTATCCCGCCGGGCGACTACGTGCGGGTCTTCTTCCCTCACCCGGAGTGGGGTCAGTTCTCCGATGAGTTTGCCACCGACTTCCGTTACCTGCTGCAGCAGGAATGCAAAGAATGGGAGATGGTGGTGCAGACAAACCATCATACCGAAGTAATCCTGGAATGTTCGTACTCGTCAAACCCGGTCGACTACACGATCTCGTTATTCAACGAGGCCGGTCAGATGGTGTCGGTGGATTTTGCGCGCTTCGGCTATGATTTCTCCACCCCCGGAGGCGAAACTCGGTTCACTATCCGCGTTTGTGACTTCGATATTCACTACCAAACCTACCCCGGCGGCTGGAGCCTGGTTTCGACACCGCTGTTGTTGCGGAACGGATCACCCGAAGCAGTCTTCGGTGACGATGCCTTATTCTTCCAGTTGTACGGCTGGAACGGCGCGTACTATGCACCGGATGAAGTGATCGGGCGCGGTCCGGGCTACTGGCTGCTGTTGCCTCAGGCCACCACCATCGATTACGAGGGAGCCGCAATACAGCCGGATGATAGTGTTGTCTGCATCGATCTGCGAATGGGCTGGAACCTGATCGGTTGTCCCTTCCGCCACCAGATAGATGCATATGCCGCTATGGTTGACTCGGCCGGCTACCAGCTATCCTTCTGGGATGCCGCAGCCGCCGGCTGGGTGTCACCGGTGCTTTACGCCTGGTATGGCAACCACTACTTCATGACGCCGAACCTGTTTACCGGCTACGGCCACTGGTTCGCAGCGTTAGTAAACGGTCTTCAACTCTGCCTAGCCGATGTGCCCCCCATGGCTGCGGTAGCACATGACGGTTCATCGCAACCACCGTTGTCTCTGGGTACGGTCGACAACCAAGCCACTCTCGTTAGCCTGAGTTGTGGGAACACGGTGGTAACTATCGGACTGGCCGCGGATGCCGTCGCCGGGTTTGATCCGAAATACGATTTGCCCGCGCCACCGGGATCACCAACGAGGGCCCAGGAGACCCTGGTACTGTTATCCGACCTCGATCAGGGCTTCGGGCGCTATCGGCAGGAGATTCGAGGGTTGGAGCAAGAAGTGAACTGGACCCTTGCCGTCGCCGGAACCGGCGGACAAGCGGTTGACTTTAGCGGCCTTGCCGAGTTGTCGTCGCTGGGGTACCAACTCGAGATCATCGGCCACGACAACGGATACCAGCAGACTGTCGGCACAGATGTTTCTCTGCGACTGCCGGACGGCAGCTACCGGCTGGTGACCCGACAGGTTGGGGGACAGTCCGAGTTGGTACCGGACCACTATTACCTGGCGGCCAACTATCCCAATCCCTTTAACCCGAGCACTTCAATTGCTTTTGGGCTGCCATCACCGGCTCGGGTTAGACTGTCGATCTACAATATCCTGGGGCAGGAGGTAGCCTCGCTAATCGATGACCTGCTGCCAGCCGGACGACATGAACTAGTCTGGAATGGACGCGACGAGCAGAATCGACCGGTCTCATCGGGTGTCTACTTCTATCGCCTCCGGACCGACCAATTCAACCAGACCCGAAAGATGATGTTGGTAAAGTAATCGCCGGCGAGTATCGGCCGCTCCCGCAGAACCGGGGGCGGCCGAAGTTAAGCGCGCACAGCAGATCGAATCAATCGACCAGAAGACCGGGATGTTCTGCTTGGTACTGGATGGAATGCAACAGCTTTTCATCTTTTGCAAATCTATGTGAAAGTGCAGGGTCAAGCTTGACAAATCGCCGTCGATTCTATATTATATGGCTGAGTGTTTTAGTGTACGGGAAGGGGCCGCATGTTCAACCAGTTGCGGCAGAGACAATTACACATCGGGGTCGACGCCACGGCGCATTGCCGGAAGATCGACCAAATGAAACTCTGAAACTGTCCGGAGAGACCAGATGCTCAGGACCGCTAACCCAGCCCGTAGTTTCATCTTTTGTGCTGTCCTACTGATTACGCTCGCGCCATACGCCGCGCTCGGTACGCCGCGGACGCCACTCCTGGAAGTTCGGGTTATGGACACCACTGCCGAGTCCGGCGCCATCGATGTCCCGATCTCCATCTATATGAACAATTACGAAGATACCGTGGCGGGGTTTTCACTCTGGCTGCAACTCAGTCGCCCGGACATCCTGGAATTTCAACTCAGTTTCGATACATCAGGCACCCTCACCTCTGGCTGGGAGTTGATTCAGGTCAATCATATCGGTGGAACTCCGTATAATATCAAGATCGTCGGGGTGGCCAACTGGCCACCCCCCCCCACGACCCCCGGTATTTCGCCTCAACAAAGCGGATTGCCATTGATAAAACTGATCGCGGACGTAGACGCCGTGCCGGATACAACTACTAATAGGTCGGTAGATATTCTGATCGCACGGTCCAGCCTGTCCGAGTTCGCTTTCTCCGATCCAATGGGGCAGGTGATCGGCACCGCGCTGGATTCCGTGTTGGACACCGCATTCTATGCCTGTTTGGAGTGGGTCGGAGATTCCTGTCTTGAGTGGCAATTGGTGAACCCCTGGGAGCCGCACGACTCAACCTACATTTTCTGGTGCCAGTTCGCCGTCATCGATACATCACGGGTATTCATTAACGATGGCTCACTGACCGTAACCGGCGGTTATGTCTGCGGCAATATCGACGCCGACCCCACAGGTGCTATCGATATCTCAGACCTGGTCTGTCTGGTCGATTGGATGTTCACGGGAGGACAGGAACCTCTTGTCCTCATGGCTGCTGATTGCAACGGAGATGGCGTGAACGACATCTCGGATCTGGTCTGGTTGGTTGACTATATGTTTACCGGAGGTCCCCCGCCGCTTTGCGGGCAATGACCGATCTTATTTATCAGGAAAGAAATCGTTTTGAAGGCATAGTTGGAGAACACACGAAATGAATCGCATCCGGCCTGACGACATCGGAACGCACTGATACTATCGATCGTTATCGATTGACAAACAGAATGTGACCAACTATTTTACGGATGTCTACTGAGAAGCTCTGCTTCGGATCTATTGACACTGCTTCTGAGGAACCTGTTGAAGCGAGCAACTATCTTCACGATCGCCGGGCTGACCCTGTTGGCCGTCTTGGGAGGACTGGTCCGTCAACGCCCTCACGCGATGGATCAACCCAACCCCGGTGATGTGGTCTTTCGGAATCTGACCGACTGCGGTTTGATGTTCACGGCCAATGCGGGTCAGTTTCATGACGCCGTTCTCTTTCGGGCCGATGCCGGAGGCGCCGCCATTTGGTTCACCCAGAATAGCGTCTTCTATCATTTCACCCGACTCCTTGACACCACTACTAACGAAGATCCATTGGTGGCCTTTGGCTATCGTATCTCTGACAAACCAGACAGTCTGGCCGGCCTTATAGTCAGGTTATCTATGCTGGGCGCTCAGAGCGGCGGCGCAGTCAGCGGCCAAGTGACTCTCGGTTCCTACTCCAACTACTTCCTCGGCAACAACCCCGATAATTGGCGGCTCCGGGTACCCAACTACCGCGAGCTATCCTACCACCAAATATACCCTGGCATCGATCTTAAGTTCAAGGGTACCTACTCTCACCTCGAATACGACTTCGTAGTATCGCCATCCGCCGACCCCAGCCAGATCAGGCTCCAGTACCATGGCATCGACTCGCTCTCTACCAATGCCGCCGGTGATTTAGTAATCAGTACCGCCTTCGGCCGGATGATCGAGACGCGACCTGTGACCTACCAGCTCGATGGTGATACTCAGATCAGTGTGACTGCGGACTATCTCCTGTATGGGGATAACACCTTCGGCTTTGACCTGGGACCCGATTATGACTCTTCGCTACCACTGGTAATCGATCCCGTTTTGTCTTTTAGCAGTTTTGTCGGCGGCGGTGGTAATGATTACGGACGAAGTGTGGCGATTGACTCCGCGGGCTGCGCATACGTTACCGGCTATACTAACTCGCTTGACTTCCCCCTGGCCGATCCGCTCGACAGTACCTACAATGATACCACCGTCTGCTCCCATGACGTTTTTGTACTCAAGTTTTCGGCCGACGGAGGCTCGCTGGCATACAGTACATATCTCGGCGGAGCCGAAGGCGATGACCGTGCCCTCGGAATCTCGGTGTACGATGATGGTTCTGCCTGCCTCACGGGCGTAACAGCTTCCGGCGATTTTCCGGTGGTCGAGGCCTTTCAATCGTCCAATGCCGGGGGACGAGACGCCTTCGCCCTCAGGCTGTCTCCAACCGGCGATTCGTTGCTTTTCTCCACTTACCTCGGTGGCAGCAACGACGACGCAGGTGCCGGCGTGGCGGTTGATGATGCTGGCAGAGCCTACCTGGTTGGAAACACAGGCTCCGCCGATTTCACCTTGTCAGCAACGCCCTACGACAACAGTCTCGGCGGCGACCAGGATGCATTCATGGCCCGACTCAGCCCCGAGGGCCTTCTTGAAATCAGTACTTATCTTGGCGGCAGCAGTAACGACTGTGCCGCATCAGTAGCTGTCAGCCCTGATTCAGCGGCCGTGGTAACCGGATATACCGCTTCCTCTGATTTTCCGACCGAAGCTGCCTACGACGACATTTATGGCGGGGGACCGGCCTATGGTGATGCCTTCGTCACCAGGTTCGACACTATGGGCGGCAGCCTCGTCTATAGCACCTTCCTTGGAGGCACGAGCGATGATCTCGCGCTTGCCTTGGATGTAGATGAGTACGGTAGCGCTTATCTCACCGGATTTACACTTTCCAGCGATTTCCCCACAGTTAATGCCTATGATTCCGTATTCCAGGGCTATCTGATGGTGTTCATCAGCAAGCTTGGCCCGTGCGGCGATTCACTGGCCTATAGCACCATGCTCGGTGGCTGGAATGTGGAATTCGGCTCCGGGATCGCCGTCGATCATAACGGCGAAGCCTACGTCACGGGAGCCACCAGCTCACAGAACTTCCCTACTGTGGAGGCTATGGACCCCACCTTCGGCGCCGGATACGACGCCTTTATCACAGCCCTCAGTGATGACGGCGACTCGTTGATTTATTCGACCTACCTGGGTGGTATCGGCGGCGATGACTTTGGCTATGGAATACGGGTCGACACCGGCCTGAATGCTTATGTGGTTGGGTACACCGGCTCGGCCGACTTCCCCACTCTCGATCCGGTGCAGGATTCACTGCAGGGCGGTTTTGACGCCTTCGTCACAAAGCTGGCCCGAATCGAATACATCTGCATTGATTCTGACGGTGACGGCTACGGCGACCCAGACCACCCGGAAAACCACTGCCCTGATGACAATTGTCCTTTCGTGTTCAACCCGGAGCAGGAGGACATCGATGGCGATTTGGTTGGCGATTCCTGCGACAATTGTCTCGACGTCTGTAATCCCGGTCAACTCGACACTGATGGCGACGGCATCGGCGATCCATGCGACACCTGCACCGATACCGACGGTGATGGATTCGGAGATCCAGGTTTTCCAAGTAACACTTGCCCCGAGGACAATTGCCCGGACGTTTCTAATCCCTGTCAGGTCGACTCAGATGGCGACGGTATCGGCGACAGTTGTGATGTCTGCACCGATTTGGACAACGACGGCTATGGTGATCCCGGCTTCCCAGCCAACACTTGCGATGAGGACAATTGCCCCTCAGTCTACAACCCCGACCAGGAGGATTTCGACTGCGACCAGTTCGGCGACTCTTGTGACAACTGCCTTGCCATATATAACCCGGCTCAAGAGGATGCTGATGACGACGGGGTTGGCGACTCCTGCGATACCTGCACTGATACCGATGGTGACGGGTTCGGTAATCCCGACTTCCCTGCCAATACCTGCGATCTCGACAACTGCCCACTAGTCTACAATCCCGGCCAGGAAGACGCCGACAGCAACGGTGTTGGCGATGCCTGCGACTGGGGCTGTTGTCTCCCACCCATTAGAGGGAACATTGACTTTGACTTGGCCGATGTGATCGACATATCCGACCTGGTTTATCTGGTTGCATTCTTCTTCCAAGATGGACTGCCCCCACCTTGCTTGGAAGAAGGCAATGTCGATGGTGACGCTGGCGAGGTTATCGATATTTCCGACCTGGTGCACCTTGTCGATTATATGTTCAATGATGGTCCGCCGCCCGGCAATTGCCCGGCATCCCCAGCCCCAACGAGGCCCGAATTCCGTCGATATTCGGATTAAGAACGCCAGCACCGGCCTGTGCCTACCGCGCTTCATCTTCCTGATTTCCCTTCCCGAACTCTTCCAAACTAACTGACCTCCCCTGTCGCTGTGTCGCCGGTTCTGGCCGTTTGTGAATGTTGTCACAATATAGTTGTGTTTAGGACTTGTCTCGGGCGGTTTTGTGGGGCCGGCGATGGTGGTTCATAAGCGACTTGGCAGGTCTATGTTATCCTGCGTTATGGGTTTCCATACGTCTCTTATCGGGTCTATTGTGGTGTATGTAGTTTGTGAAGCAGTTCACAATCTCTGTCCTTTATGATGGATATACGCACCTCTGCGCTCCTCTTATTTGAGTGTGTCGGTCGTGGTGTCGGGCGACCCCGCCCGACGGCTGCTTTGCAGGCCGAAGGGCGTCAGGCAGAGACGCGTGACGGCACCCAATCGACTTGTTCTGAGTGGGCTGACACGACCAAGTTTGTGAACTGTTTCACAATGTCGGCTCTCCCTGCGGCTGATTTTGTAGCTGGTATGACTCAGCTTTGGCCCCGTTGACAGGGCTTGTCGATAAACTCAGAGAGCCGTCATTGCGAGGAGTCCGCCGCGGCGGATGTGACCTGCCGCCCTTGTCTGATATGTAGTTATGTGTCGGGTCACAATCCCGTTGAAACGGGATCAAGACCCAACACAACCGGGCACGAGTTTTTTCAACCCGGTTAACATTGAAGGGGGGAACTGGTCCAACCCCTCGCTGGCGGGTGAGTTTGTGAATAGGTTCACTATCTCTGTCCGTTATGATGGACATATCTATCTCTG
>DAOVOW010000373.1 GCA_030629485.1 bacterium | reverse complement strand
GTCGTCGACGACCCCATCGATCAGGTCAACATCGCCGATCTGATTGCACTGGTGGACATCATGTTGAACGGTTTTCCTGAGCCGCCAGATTGTCCGGTAATGTAACCCGTTGCCGGACAGGGATGCCGAATTGCCCCAAAAATCCTTGACATCCTCAGCACCATCCCCTATACTTCCGCGCTGCCGGTGGGTGGCGATATTATGCTGTCACTCGTTGTCGGACTGGGAAATATCGGCGCGGCCTATGCTGCCACGCGCCACAATGTCGGTTTTGAGGTAGTTCGGCGAGTAGCCGAAACTCTCAGAGCCAAGTCCCAGCCGTCGACCGTCGAGTACGACTGGGTAGCCGCTTCACAGGGTCAGCAGGAACTATTGTTGGCTCTGCCGCGGTTGTTGATGAACCGCTCAGGCTTGGCGATTGAGGCTCTTTTACAACGTCATGAGTTGGACCCAGCGCAGATGCTGATAGTCCTCGACGATTTCAACCTGCCGCTGGGTCGATTGCGATTCAGGAGCAACGGCTCCGACGGCGGTCACAATGGGTTGGCCTCGATCATCGAGACGCTTGAAACCGAGAACTTCCCACGGCTGCGTTTGGGAATCGGGCCGCCGCCCGATAATATAGACAGCGCCGACTATGTACTAAGGCGCTTTGAAAAAACGGAGATTGAACCGAAAGAGAAAATGATCACTACCGCCGCCGAGGCGGTACTGTTCGCCATAGACCATCGCCTGGATGAGGCGATGTCGAAATACAATGTAAACCCTGCTTAGCTCAACTACCCGATATCCAGGGCTAAGCCGTTCGAACCTTTAACCAACGTCCACAGGGAGGATACCTGATGGCACTTTACGAAACCACTTTCATTGTCAACCCTCAAACCGACGACGCTACGATCGATCGTCACGTCAAGGCGGTACTCGACATTATCACCGAGGCCGGCGGAAAGATCGTGTATGAAAACCGCATGGGTACGCGTCGGCTGGCCTATGCCATCAACAAGCTGACCCAGGGCTATTACGCCAACTTCATTTTCGAGGCGCCGAAAACGGTCGTGTCTCAGATGGATCGCCACATGCGTTTGGGTGAGGCCTATATGCGGCACCTGACGATTGTCTTTGAAGGCCCGGTGCCGGATAAGGATGCCCCCCCAGTTCATGACTTCCGGTACCAACCGCGAGGTAGCCGTTCCGACCGGCCATACGGTCGTCGCGATTCAGGTCGCGATCGGGGCAGACCGGAGGGCGACAAGCCAGCCGAAAGTTCACCCGCTCCGGCAGCTACCCCCGCTGAGAAAGAGCCAACCGCTCCTCCGGCAACCGCCCCCGCTGAGACGACCCCAGCCGCTCCTCCGGCAGCTACCCCCGCTGAGACGGCCCAAGCCGCTCCTCCGGGAGCTACCACTGCTGAGACGGCCCCAGTCACCCCTCCGGCCGCAGCCCCCGCTGAGACGGCCCCAGCCGTACCTCCGGTATCAGAGGCTCCCGCAGTAAGTGAAGCAGCGCCGCAGGCTCCTGCCGTCAAACCCGAACCGCCAACTCCGGTACCTCCCGCGCAGCCACCCGTTTCTGAACCGGCTGCTACCGAAAGCAAACCGGCAGACGAAGAGGCTTATCGTGAGGAAGAAGAGTTATGACCAACGGATTCGCGCGTTTCGGCGCTGAAGACAGCGGGCAACTGAAGAACACTACCGGTCACTTCCATAGAAAGGACTGTGGGCATGTTTGACATGAGAATGAGAAGACGGAAGATATGTCGTTTTTGCGAAAACAAGATCACCTATGTCGACTACAAGGATGAGCGGTTGCTTCGTCGCTTTGTGAACGAGCGCGGCAAGATAATTCCGCGTCGCATCTCCGGCAACTGTGCGCGTCACCAGCGCCAGTTGACCAGAGCGGTCAAGAGAGCGCGCATCCTGGCCATAATGGCGTTCAAGAGTGAATCTTATAGGTGAAAAACCGATCTCGACGGCCGCGATCGAGCAGTTAACCCCCTGCCGCCGTTTGAGTTGTTACTTCACGGCGATGGCCTTTCCCGTCTTCGTAGTGTTGACCTATGGCCAAATGTTTGGTCAATTGCCGCCGCTCGCGGGACTTTTGCTCTCGACTGTCCTGTACTTCGCCGCTATCTACTTCTTTTACGGAATCGCCGAGTTGGCCTTTGAGCGCCACACCAACCTACTGTGGAGCAGCGCGGTGGCGGCGTTCGTGCTTGGTTTCCTGGCCGCTGGTCTGACCGATATGTGGTTATTGCTGACCGGTTGCAGTATGTTTCTTTTCGGCGGCGTGATCGTGGGTCGCATGAGCAGGGACAACTATCCCCCCGGTCGCACCTACCTGATCGGTGCGGCGGTCGTGGCGTTGTTTTTCACCGCTCAACTCTTCGGTTACTGGGCGCCCCTGATGGACCAAACCAGTCAGGATATCCCCCGGGTATTAGGCGAGATGGAACCGATTTACCGTTCCTTCGGGTTTACCGAGGAAGCCACCCAGGATATTCTGGCCCAGGCCGAGAAACTGTTCGGAGTGTTGGTGAGACTTATTCCTGCCTTCACGGTACTTGGCGCTCTGATGGAATTCAGTCTGGGTTTCCTGGTCTTCGCCCACGTGGTCAATCGACGGCATCCCTGGCGTGGGTTCCGGGCGCCGTTCAGTCGGTGGCGGATACCGTTTGCTTTTACGCCGGTGGTAGCTATAACGATTTTGGCTCGATTGCTGGGCAACGATACCGCCCAGTTAGTCGCAGACAATGTACTGGCCATTCTGGCACTTTACTATTGTATTGCCGGGCTGGCACTGATCGAGTATTATATGAACAAGCTGAGTTTACCGCCGCTATTGAGGTTCAGTTTCTATATGCTGCTGTTTTTGACGCAGTTCGTGAGCCTCTTGGCGGCAACGGCCGCGTTCGGAACCATGATTATCTTGGGATTCGTTGATAGTTTCGCCGACTGGCGCAAAGAGCCGTCGACAACCGAGGCAGCCCAGGAAAGAAACCGTTTGCAATAGCTATTGGAAGGATATACGATGAAAGTGATACTAAGAGAGGACGTTCCCGATATCGGGACGGCCGGTCAGACCGTGGAGGTCAAGGACGGCTACGGCCGAAACTTC
>DAOVOW010000392.1 GCA_030629485.1 bacterium | reverse complement strand
GATATCTCCACTCCTGGCTGTCGCCGAGCTTCATGGTGTCTTCAAGTGGCTGCACGAACTGCTGGTTTCGATCGGACTGCCGCAGCCGTGGCAGGACGTGGTCATGTACGCAGCCCTGGGCGCCACCGTATTCGGCGTGCTGTCGCTTATTGCGCTCTTCCTGGTGTGGTGGGAACGCAAAATAGCCGCCCACATCCAGCAACGTTTCGGCCCTATGCGGGTGGGCTGGCATGGCTGGTATCAGACGGTAATGGATGCACTGAAGCTGTTGCAGAAGGAAGATATTCGCGTGGCGACCCGCGACAAAGTCGTCTTCTTCTGGGCGCCCGTTGTCTGTTTTGTGGCGGCCTTTGCGGCCTATGTCTGCATGCCGTTCGGGCGCGGGCTGATCGTAGCCGACCTCAATATCGGCATCCTCTACATTATGGCCGTGACGACCTTCACCGTGATTTCGCTCTTGATGGCCGGCTGGGGTTCCAACAACAAGTACGCTCTTCTCGGTGGTATGCGTTCGGCGGCGCAGGTGATCAGCTACGAAGTGCCGATGGTGGTGTCGCTCCTGGCAGTTATTCTGTACGTCGGCTCGCTATCGATGGTCGATATTGTTGAGTCCCAGTCCGGTTGGTTCAACTGGTTCATTTTCCGCGTGCCGTTTGGTCCCATTGCGTTTGTCACCTACACCGTGGCCGCCATCGCCGAGGCCAATCGCACCCCGTTCGATATCCCCGAGGCCGAGCAGGAATTGGTGGCGGGGTATAATGTCGAATACTCCGGTATGAAGTTCGCCATGTTCTTCCTGGCTGAGTTTATCAATATGTTTACGGTTTCGGCCATCGCCGCGACCGTGTTTCTGGGCGGATGGAACGGCCCCTGGCTGCCGTCGTGGGTCTGGTTTATGGGCAAGACGCTGTCGATGGTTCTTCTTTTGATGCTCGTTCGATGGACCTATCCGCGGTTACGGGTCGATCAGTTGATGGAATTCGCCTGGAAGTTCCTGGTGCCGGTGACGTTTGCCAATCTGATTCTGGCCGGAATCTTGAAATACTTGGGATACTGGGAGTAGGTAGTTCTCGGATGGATTTGATAAGCCACATAAAGAACCTTCTCTTAGGTCTCGGTATTGCCGGAAAGCATCTCGGTCGGCATGCGATCACTATCCAGTACCCCGAACAGCGTTACGATATTCCGGAGCGCTCGCGCGGCATCGTCGTACTCTTATCGGACAAGAAGACCGGCGAACTGAACTGCACCGCCTGCGATTTGTGCATGCGGGCCTGCCCGACGGCGGCAATCCGAATCGATTCGCATCGCGACGAGAACAAAAGAAAAGTCCTCGACCAGTTTATCGTCGACAACGGTCTTTGCTGCTTCTGTGGTTTGTGCGAAGAGGCGTGTAATTTCTGCGCGCTTAAAATGGCTACCAAGTATGAGTTCTCGTGTCTGGACAAGGACGACTTGACCTGGGATATGAAGAAGTTGCAGGAAGTCGGTCTCGACGTCGACTACGTGGACACCCGCAAGAAGAAAAAACCGAAACCGGCCAAGCCTGTTTCAGATAAAGCCGCCTCAACTAAATCGGCGGTACCGGCAAAAGACGATACGGAAACGGCAGCCGAAGAGAAGCCACCAATTGCTGATGAGACGGTGGCGGACAAGCCGGCGGATAGCGCGTCCGAAGCTGCCGACACCGCTGTGGCGGAGCCACAGCCTGCTACCGATGTAACGACGCCGACTGAGCCGACCGAAGAGAAGCCGCCGGCTTCACCGGAGGTACCTGCCGAGACGCCCGCCGAGGTACCCGAGGAGAAGGCTGCCCCCAAAACTGAAGACAAGAAAGAGGGAGATCAAACCGATGCAAGCGCTTGAGCCCGGCATTGTTTTCTGGATTCTCGCCGTAGTGATCCTGGTTTCCGGGTTTCTCGTGGTGACACTCAGGAACATGTTCCATTGTGCCCTCTGCCTGATTCTGTGCCTGTTCGCAGTGGCCGGCATCTATGTGCTGCTTGAGGCGGAGTTCCTGGCCGCAGCGCAGGTCTTGATTTACGTTGGCGCGGTGGCGATCCTGATTGTGTTCACTGTTATGTTGACAACCGACCTGGCTTCTGAATCACTGATCCAGCACAACGAGAATGCTACTATCGCCTTTGTCGTGTGCGCCTTATTCGCTATTGGTGTACCCTATCTGATTACAAAGACCGGCGTCTGGATGCCGGCGAAAGGTGAGTTAATCAGCGACAACGTCGGCAGTATCGGGAAGTATCTCATGACCGATTTCATGTTGCCGTTTGAGGTGGTGTCGGTGCTCTTGCTGGCGGCACTGATCGGCGCCATCGTGTTAGCCAGAAAGGAGCGCTCCTGATGTTTTACTATCTGGCTCTGGCGGCGGCTCTTTTTGCCATCGGCTTGTTCGGCGTTCTGACTCGTCGCAATGTCATCGGGATTCTGATGTCTTTGGAACTGATGTTCAACGCCGCCTGCATAAACTTTGTTGCCTTCAACAAGTATGTCGCCACCGATGCGCTTGTGGGGCAGATGTTTGCGATTTTTATAGTGGTCGTGGCTGCGGCCGAAGCAGTCGTGGGACTGGCGATCGTTCTGTTGATCTATCGCAACTGGCGCGGGATAGGCATGGATAACGTCAACGTAATGAAGTGGTAGGATAGCAAGCATGACTGAACACTCATATCTGATTGCGCTGCTTCCGCTGTTGTCCTTCCTGATAATAGTCTTTTTCCTCAGGTGGAAGGAGATGCTGTCGGCTGTGTTCTCGATCGCGATGATCCTGGTCTCCTGGGTCATGTCTGTCATCGTGCTGATTGAGACGCTGGCTCGTCACGGCGAACCGTACGAGGCCTACTACAAGTTTATCGAGTTGGTCGGCTTTATCCCTGAGATCGGCATCCTGATTGACCCGCTGGCAGCCGTGATGCTGCTG
>DAOVOW010000190.1 GCA_030629485.1 bacterium | reverse complement strand
GGTCGAAGGCCGCGATGAAAATGTGCTCCGGTTCGACCAGTGGATCGTAAAGTTTGGCTTTTTCCTCCAGCGCCTGGGTCAGGACTTCGTGGACGGCGGGGGAGATGGCCAGCTTTTCACGCGGGGTGGAGCGACGCGACGTTTCTTTGAGGTGATCTTCGAGCACCGATTCGACGAAGGCCGGGCTCTTGCCGACCTGGTTCAGGATCGACTCGACCTCTGAGCCTTCGTGACGGATGACAGCGATGAGGAGGTGTTCGACTGCGATTTCGGGGTGCCGGAATTCGGCGGCGACTTCCTTGGCAACCTTGATAACGGTTCTCGAATCCGATGAGTAGTTTGCTATATCCATAATACGGCAATATCCCTATTGCTAAGACATACGTAGCAGTTACACATTCCGAAACAACGAATTCGGAAAATGTCCTCCGAAACTATTATTATAGACGCTCGAACTCTCAAAAGTCAAGTGATTTTGTCTCAACTCGAGAGCGCATAAATAGCCGGATTCCCTCCCTATTTCAGGTCCGCGGCAATTTCAGTCCCTGTCCACCAACGCCCGCGCTTCATCGATGGCCCTCAGAAGGCGCGCTTTGGTCTCGTCGTCGTCGGGCCCGATTTTCGTCTGTTCTTCCACTGCATCGAGGATGCTTCCGCGACGCAGCAGCCCGGCCAGCCTGATGGCCTCGGTCCGGACCCTAACGTCTGCGTCCGCCAGAAACTCTAGGACGATGGAGTCGGCGCCAGCCGGCTCTATGGTTGTGAAGCCCCAAAAAGCATCGCTGGTGTTGCCGGCCAGCAGTTCCTCTCTCACATAAGGGAGTACCTGTTGACGATTACCATTGCGAATTATCACAATAGTGACCTTCTCCCGGGCCAGGCCGGTCAGGGGGCCACGCTCATCGTCTCTGCGGGCGATGGCGATGAGTTGGTCGATTTCGTCCGGTGACCAATCCTCGATGTCCCGAGCTTCGAGACCGGCGTCGCGCTCGAAGAATCCGATACGGGAGTTCAGCATTCTCAGGAGATGGTCTTTCAGTCTCTGCGTATCAGACTTCTCCGCTTCGAGCGCCACGTACTCATTCATGTTGGAGATATAGGTGGCCCGCTGTTCCCCGTGGACAAGGATCGGTGCTGACATCTCGACCAACCCCCACTCCCTGGAGGCGGGTTGTGACGGCTCCAGTGACTCAAGGAACACCAAATAAACGGAATCGGGAGATAACAGTGGTGTGTCTCTGCCGACGAGCCGTACCATGAGAATGTGCGAAGCAGCGCCGTCGATCGTGCCCCGCAAGACGTTCAGAAACTCGATCTCGAATCGGAAGGCATCGGACTCGCTTTGAGGTTCGCTCACTACCCGACGCGACCTCGCGAGCGCGACGACATCCGATTCTCCAACTATCGATATAATGCGTCCAAGCATTCGATAATCCTCCGTTCCGCGGTCTAGTGTCGCAACAAGGGTTATCCTAACGGCCACGACAAACGACAAGCATAGTACACAAATCCATCCGGCCGCCCGGCTAATTATCATCAGGGTCATAGGGTACACACTTGCGCATATACTTAGCATTGTCGGCAAGGAACTTCTGTTGGTCGGTAGTCTCCACCCGACGTCTAAACGACCGACTGGGACCACCATCCATTATGTTCGTGCTGTTGCCTACTCTGTTGTGCGCTCCACTGTCGCCATTCAGGGGCGACTTGGCAATGTTGGTGATGTCGACTTTGAACTCGTTCTTCGCTTTCCGCTCAGAAACGACGCCGAAACTGTGCCCAATCTCGTGGTTAGTGGTGTTGCCCACCATCTTTACGAAGTAGTTGAACGCCAACTGTATCGCCTGAGCCCGTTCTGCAGGCACTTTGTCGATCGCTGTTGATGCTACCGTAGCCTTGCCGTTGTCATCAAGGTTCACTGTCGAGTTGGCTGCGTCGAGCGCACTACAAGCGCCTGTGACTTTACCTGAGCCATCCACCGAACGTGCCGTGGCCGTGCCAGGTGCGGAATGACTGGCCGTCGACTTTACTCCCATCGGCTTGAAGGCCTTTCTGAATTCATCCTTGTCGTCCGTGTCAACACCGGCGGTGTTAAATATCATGAACGTACTGGGATACACCTTGATGTCACTGCCCAATCCCGAAAGCGCGGCAAAGATATTATCATACCAAGGATTGTTGGCCTTCCAGGTAGCATTTCTCCCCACGTGCAGGAACGAGGCCCCACCAAAACTCGTTCCTTGGGCTCCGCCGATGGAAACTACCATACTCTCGCTATTGGTTGTTCCGGCGTTGACGACATAGCGGGCGTTGATGCGGTTGGTGACGGTAGCGTCGTTGATCATATAATCACGATCTCCAAAACAACGTAATGCTGTCTTCAGCTTATCACTGAACGGTTCGAGGCCAAACGCCTTCAAATCATCAGTCCACTTGCCGTTGAAGGTGAGGCTGATGATGGTGGGCACACTCATGCCCACATCGACCGGCTTCAGCTTTTTGACCTCGGTGGTGCCGTCCAATAAAGCTATCTGATCGATGACATAGAGCCCGTGCGGAACCTCTTTACCACTGGTGACCTTTACCAACGGGATATCGACATCGGTGCCCGCGTTGTGGTCTTTTGTCTTGCGGTCGCTGAACTGCCGTGCGACTGCCTTAGTGGCTTTGCCGTCCCACACCACCTTCTCCGTGATGGGGTTGCCTGTACCGGTAACGTCCTGTTTTACCTCGACGACTGGCGCGAATCCAGTCTTGGTTTTTCGCCCGATGTCGATCTTGAGCTTGCGCACAACCCCATTTGGCAGATTGATAATCTTGACATAGATGTGAGCCTTCTCTCCAAGCAGAGGAGCGAAGTCGTCATCATCGAACTCCGTCGTCCCCGCTTTGTCAGTCGTCTTGATCTTCTCAAGCTCCAGGACGATTGGCGGCGCTTCAACCGCGTTGACATCATTCCCCGTCGTTTTTACCAGGGGAGGGCCACCACCGCCGTTCCCTTCATCCTCTCCTCTGCTGAACTGTGCACGTAATTGAAAATCTCTGAACATGAGATGTCTACTTCAGCAACTACCTCGCCTAAGTGGCGTGGTATTGGTTCTCGCCACTATCGTCAAAGGTAATGGTCACACCGCCGGGCGGCAGATTCTCCTCTCTGGCCCGCCCTCCGCCGTCGAGCGTCCCGGTTCTTTCCTGTCCGTCCGCCGTACGCAAAGTGTACTTCTTTTTGGCCACAGGCTCGCCCCGGATGTTGACGAGGCTGATGTTGATCCAGTCCTTAAACTTCAGCAGCCCCGACTCCTGCTTTTTGCCGTACTCGACACCTTCTGCCTTTATCGTGAAGAAATACTCCGGGGGGTTGTACTGGCCGCTGTATTTGTCGAGTTCTTCCTGGGTGGGGATTTCGTCGGTGTCTTCGTGGTATTCGTATTCCCAACGGATTTCGACCCGGCCGTTTTCCACATGCGCCAGCAGTTCGGTGATGCGATCATTTCTGCCGTCACGATCGTACTCATAAATCACCACCGCCAGTTCGGCCTCGTTGGGCAGACCTTTGATGTCGGCAGTAAGTGTAAGGGTATCACCACGCCGCGCTTCCTGGGCGCTCCATTTCATATTGGACACTCGAATAGGGGGATAGGCCGGGATGTGTTCGGACTCGCCGTCGAGACTGTTCTTGGAGAGCTTTGCTTCGAAGAAGACCTTGTCGCCAAGCTCGATGTCTTCGGGAATCTGAAAGGCTCCACCGAAATGATTCCGTCGCATGACGCCTTCGACCTTACCGAGTTTCTTGCCGTTTTTGCTCATGCCTTTGACCTTGATCGGCGCGCCCTCGCCGACCAACTCGGTCAGCACCTCGAAGCTCGCCGTCTGTCCGCCGATAGCCATGCCGCACGTCCACGAGACCGAGATCAAAGACGAATCCAGCTTGACCTCGTGCTCGCTGTCGGTACTCTTGGTGAACTTAAGGGCCATGGTGGTGGTCTGCCTTACATCCGCTATCCGGGAATAAACTCAGCGATCATGCGGTCGACTTCCACGCCCAGCGTCTTGATCGTCTTTTTGGTGAAGACGGCGTTGAAGTTGTACATCACGTCGTCATGCTTCACGAAGACCATTTTCTGAAACACGACCTTATCTTCAGAAGGCACCCACTTGTAGACAGCTTCGTAAGCGGGAACGCCGTTAGGCAGTTGTTTTTCCTCTTCCTTGAGAATCTCCGCGCCGGGGATGCTCTCCAGCACCTGATCGATCCGCTCGCGGGCGTAGTCGGCGAGTTCGTCGGTGTTGGGCTGAGGGTCGACCTGAAGCGACAAGCTATGTTGCAAGCCGCTCTCTTCGGGGCCCATGAAATAGTGCACGGTCTGGTCTTCCCAGCCGTCGGGGAGTTCAATCTTGAATCTGTTGTTGCTCGGACTCATATTTTCGTACTCAATCTATCTCAGACAGTGTATCCCGTCGCTGCCGCCATAATAAACCCTACCATTTTCATCCATGATCGGCCGGGTTCCGATCGGTGTGTCCAGCCATTTGGTGAGGATCTCCTCACCGGCTGCAGAAACATGTGCCAGCGCCGTACCTGCGGCCGCCAGCACCGAGTTGTCGGCCAGCACTGTGATGACTATGTCGTCCACCGAAGCCGGGAGAGGATACGTCCACATGACCTCACCATCGCGAATCTGGTGCAGGTTGCTTCCCACCACCACATATACATACCCCTCCGGCGAAGATGCCGGCGGTTGGTTTGATGGCTGACCTTGTTCAAACGACACCACCCAGCCGACCTCACCACCTGGTGTCACTTGCTTAAGCTGGGTAACATTTTCGACAATGTCAACAACCAAAGCGTTGCCGTCGGCATCCAGAGAGAACGAACTGATGGAGTCGAACTCAACCTCGCTAACTTGTTCGTCCGATTCAGCGTCGACAGGGAAGGCATAAAACCGATTGGTCGTGAACATGTAAACGCGCTTGTTGTCTCTCGTTATAAGCGTACCCCGGCCGATT
>DAOVOW010000174.1 GCA_030629485.1 bacterium | reverse complement strand
AGAACGAGATACTTCATACTGTTCCTTTCCGGTTCGCATTATGGCACGTCAGAATGTCTATACCATTATTGTCTCTTGTCGTTTAGCGCCGGTAGAGACGATACAGATTTCGACTCCCAACTCGTCTGCAATATAGCGCAGGTAAGCCTGGGCGTTTGGGGCCAGATCGTTGAAGGCGGTCAGTCCGGTACTGTCCTCCGACCATCCCGGCAGCGTGCGGTAAACCGGCTTGACCTGGTTCAGGCGGGCCAGGTCGAGCGGGACCTCGGTCAGTGTTTCGCCATCCAATTCATAAGCCTGACAGACTTTGATTTCCTCCAACCCGTCCAGCACGTCGAGCTTAGTGACGGCAATCGATTCGACACCGTTGAGCCTGACCACGTGCCGCAAGGCTACCAGGTCAAGCCAGCCACAACGTCGCGGTCGACCAGTGGTGGTGCCGTACTCGTCGCCTTGCGTGCGCAGTCGCTCACCTGTTTCGTCCACCAACTCGGTAGGGAAAGGACCCGCTCCAACCCGAGTAGTGTAGGCCTTGATGACCCCGACCACTTCATCGATAGCCTTGGGACCGACACCCAGTCCGGTGAGGGCGCCGCCGACGGTAGTGTTTGACGATGTGGCAAACGGGTAAGTACCGAGATCGACATCCAAAAGACTTCCCTGCGCACCCTCGTACAGAATGACTTTCCCCTGCCGGATAGCATCGTTGAGCAGCCGGGACACATCGACCACCAACGGTTTGAACAGGTCGGTCAGGGCGATCAGTTCTTCGTAGGTACGATCCAAATCAGCCCGTTCGTCGGTTGAGCCGGCCAGGTACTGCTGCTTGATGACGCGCTGATACTCCAGCCGCCGCTTCAGACGGTCAGGGGCAAACAGATCGACTACGCGAATGCCGTGACGCGCCACTTTGTCGACGTAGGCCGGTCCGATGCCGCGTTTGGTGGTTCCGATACTGCCGGTGCCGCGCGCTTGTTCCTGCACGGCGTCAATCAGCTTGTGGTAGGGAAGGACCAGGTTGGCCGCCGGTGAGATCGAGAGTCGTCCCTGATAGCTGATCCCCTGAGTGGCCAGGAGGTCGAGTTCCTCCTTCAAGCCGAAGGGATCGAGCACCACGCCGTTGCCGATAACACACTGTTTGTCGGCATGAATCAGGCCGGAGGGCAGCAAGTGAAACTTGAATTTTCGGTCGTCCACGACAATGGTGTGTCCGGCGTTGGCGCCGCCCTGGAAGCGGGCGATAATGTCGGCCTCGGCGGCCAGGAGGTCGACGATCTTGCCCTTGCCTTCATCACCCCACTGACAACCGAGTACGATCCTGTTCTTAGCCATATTTGTTCTACTCTTTATTGTGGTTTGACGGTGATCAGATCACCGATTGCCGCCAGCAGTTCGTTTTTTCCTTCGCCGGATACCGACGAGAATGCAATCGACGGCAAACCCAACTCGTTTTCCACCTGTAGCAGTTTACGATGCACCTTATCGCGATTAAGTTTGTCAGCCTTGGTCACGACGATCAGAGCCGGCAGTTGGCTCTCATTCAGCCAGCTTAGCAACTGCCGATCTTCATTGGTTGGTTCGCGACGGCAGTCCAAAAGAAGCACTAACCCGGCCAGGTTCTCGCTGCCGCGGAGGAACCCTTCAATCAGCTTGCCCCAGCCGGCTCGTTCTGTTTTGGAGACGCGAGCGTAACCGTAGCCGGGTAGGTCAACAAAATAGAACCGTTCGTTGACCAAAAAGAAATTGAGCGAGCGCGTCTTGCCGGGAGATTTGGACACCTTGGCCATTTTGCGATGTCCCACCAGGCGGTTCAAGAGCGTTGACTTGCCTACGTTGGAGCGTCCGGCAAAGGCAATCTGGGGTCGCCGGTCGCGGGGGAGCTTGTCCAACTGAAAAATGGAATCGACGAACTCACATTGGCGAATTTTCAGCACGTTCGGTCTACACCTCTCCATTTCCGACGGGAACAATGAGATCACACTTGCGTGATTCATCTCCCGGTGTCCAAACGACGGAGTCCGGTGACCCGGCGTTCCGGTCGACCGGCCGGTTTTTCAGTCATAACCAATTTCAGTACCGCCGCCACGGTGCGGACGTAGTGTAGCGTCATTCCGTCAAGCAATTCGGCCTGAAGCTCCGATACATCCCTGCGGTTTTTCTCCGGCAGGACAATCACGTCGATGCCCAGTCGCTTGGCGGCCAGCAGTTTTTCGTTGAGGCCACCCACCGGCAGTACGTCGCCGGTAAGCGTGATTTCACCGGTCATGGCCAGGTCGGTACGAACCGGCACGCCGGTAAGACTCGACAACATCGCGGCCAGCAGAGTCACCCCGGCCGACGGACCGTCTTTTGGTACCGCGCCCTCGGGAATATGCACATGCAACTCCAGGTTTTCGAAGAAATCTTCAGAAAGGCCATAAGCGACCGCGCGGTTCCTGATGTAGGACAAGGCCGCGGTGGCCGACTCCTGCATGACGTCACCGAGCGATCCGGTCAGCGTCAGCTTGGCTTTGCCCTTCATAGGAACGACTTCCACCGGCAGCACCTCGCCGCCCAATTCGGTCCAGGCCAGGCCCACTGCGTAACCCACGGTCGGTCGCGTTTTGACACTGGCGCCGGTATACCTGGGTGCTCCCAGGACCTTGGAAACTCTGGTCCGTTTGTAAGTGATCCGTCTGACCCGTTTACCGTCAGCCAGCCCGACTGCGGTTTTGCGCATCACCGCGGCCATCTGCCGTTCCAACTCACGCACGCCCGCCTCCCGTGTGTAGCGGCGGATAATCTCGTAGATGGCATCATCATCAAATGTTACGGGGATGTCGGCCAGGCCGGTCAGTTTCCTCAGTTTCGGCGTGAGAAAATCGCGGGCGATAGCCGCCTTCTCGAAATCAAGGTACCCGGGCAGATTGATGATCTCCATCCGATCCTTCAGCGCCGGTGGAATCGAGCTGGTGGTGTTGGCGGTGGTGATAAACAGGATGTCCGACAGATCGTACTCGACCTCGAGATAGTTGTCGATAAAGGTACAGTTCTGCTCGGGGTCGAGCACTTCCAGAAGCGCCGAGGCCGGGTCGCCGCGAAAGTCGCTGCCGATTTTGTCTATTTCATCAAATAGGAAGACGGGATTGGAAGTTTTTGCTTTCTTGATCGACTGAATAATCCGCCCCGGCATGGCGCCGATGTAAGTGCGACGGTGACCTCTGATCTCCGCCTCATCATGCACCCCACCCAGCGACATGCGAATAAACTGACGATCCAGGGCACGCGCAATCGATCGACCCACGGAGGTTTTGCCGACGCCCGGAGGTCCCACCAGACAGATAATCGGTCCACGCACTTTGCCGGCCAACCGCATCACGGCCAGATGCTCAAGGATGCGTTGCTTGGGTTTTTCCAGGCCGAAATGGTCGCCGTCGAGAATGGAACGGACCCCCTTGAAATCAAGACGGTCTTTGGAGCGTTCCTCCCAGGGCAAGGCCAACAGCCATTCGAGATACGATCGCACCACCCCCGACTCGGCCGAGAACGGATGCATCCTGGACAGTTTCTTGATCTCCTCCTCGGCTCTCGTCTTGACGCGCTCGGGATAATTACCGCTCTCCAGACGGGCAAAGAGATCGTCAACATCGGTGCCGGGATCATCGTACTGCCCCAACTCCTCCTTGATCGCCTTCAACTGCTGCTGCAAGTAGAACTCCCGCTGACTGCGTGACATCGACTCGCGCACGGTTCCATCGATCTCCTGTTCGAGATTGAGTATCTCAATCTCCTCTTTGAGCAGGGCCGATAGAATAACCAACCGTTCTCGGACCGACAAAGCCTCCAACAGTTTCTGCTTCGTCTCCAGCTTGTGCATGAGGTGAGCGGCCACGGTGTCGGCTTGCTGCTGGTAGTCATCGATTGCGGCCAGCGACACCAGAACCTCGTCCGGAATGCGACGGTTCAACCGGACGTACTCGGCAAACTTCTCTCCCACAGTGCGCGAGAGCGCCTCTGTCTCGCGGTCGTGTTTTCTCACATCCTCGGAGACAACATAGACCTCGGCTTCGATGAACCGCCCACCGGTCGATATCTCGGCCACTTCAGCCCGCACCAGACCTTCCACCAGCACCTTCAGCATTCCGTTGGGCATTTTCATGACCTGGAGGATGCGGGCCACCACTCCGACCGTGTAGAGATCAACGGCTTCGGGATTGTCGATATCAGGCGAGCGCTGCGCCAAAAGCAGCACCAGCTTCTCTTTTACCATCGCCTCCTGCAGGGCATTGACAGTGAACTCGCGGCCGATCAGGAGGGGGTACATCATGTGCGGGAAAATAACTACGTCCCGCACCGGGACCACCGGCAACCGCTCGGGGATATTAAACGTTTCGGAATCGTGAACCATTTTCATACACAAATCTCATCTTTCTGCCTGAAGCCAGGCAAACGATGCAAGATAGCCAAAACTCGCTCTGAGGCAAACCGGTTTTTGTAGTTTCGGACCGCGGGGTAGTGGGTGATTGCGGCGCCCTGTATCCGTTCCAGGGGTGTCACTCTGAGTGAGTGTAGGTCAAAACCCCTGTGGTTTTGACATTTCAGAAGGGCTGTGTCGAAACCTCGCTTCGCGACTCCTTCGGGGCAGGGGTCGCGAGCTATTGTAACTTTATATATCCTCTTTTCCAGAGTCCAAGAATAACATCCATTTGATGATTATGTTGTTTATCAGTTTTCAACACAGGAGATGCTTTTAGGGTTGATGTCACCAAGTTCCATAAACCGGTAGGGGTTAAACTGACAAGATAAGGAAACGCTCTTAAAAGTTTGATAGCGGTTTCACCATATAATCTATTCTTAATTGATGGCGAATAAGAAATTGGGGGAATACCTATAACATATCCGGCTGTGCATATTCCTAAAAAGGTAGCTTTAGGACAACCCAATGGCTTGCCAGGTTTAGATTTTTTTGCCTCTTTTTTCCATAAATCAATGAGTTCCTTTTTGCATAAAGGTTTGTTTATTTTTTGAGAGTTATAAGCATTTACTACCTGAACAGCTAATTTGCCATAACTCATATCTAATCCTCCGAGAAAATCAACATCATTATTCGGGGCTAACTATTGTTTATGTGGCTTCCGTTTAACACACTACTTCCGTCACAGCACCGCCATGACGGTGTTGCAGGGTTCGCCTTCACGGACGAGTTTGTAAATCGTAGACTTGCCCATCTTCAAGTGAGTTGCCGCTTCTTCGAGGGGCAACCATGTCGTCATGTCGCTGAATCCTCCATCATTGATCGTCAATT
>DAOVOW010000322.1 GCA_030629485.1 bacterium | reverse complement strand
GGAAAAATTCTCAATTACTTGTTAGACCAGGTTCTTGATAACCCGGACAACAACACCGGCGAAATCCTGCGGTCTTTGGCTAATGAGTATTACGCAAAGAATATCAAACAACCGAACCACCATAAAACCAATGACAACAAAGGCAACGTTATTGACGACAAGGAAAACAGATAATGAAAATCCATGAGTACCAGGCAAAGCAAATCTTCGCTGAGGGCGGTATTCCAGTTCCCCCCGGCGACATGGCCACCACCCCGCTTGAGGCGCTAGCGATTGCTCAAAGAGTGGGCAAACCGGTTATGGTAAAGGCGCAGGTTCATGTGGGTGGTCGGGGCAAAGCCGGCGGGATAAAGTATGCCGAAAACGCCGAGGCGGCCAAGGTCCTCGCCCAGAACATACTGGGTATGGACATCAAAGGACTGACGGTAAAAAAGGTCCTCGTCACGGCCGCCGAGGATATTATAACGGAGTCGTATGTCGGGATTATCCTCGATCGCACCACCAAGCAGCCGGTCATAATGGTTTCTCCGGCCGGAGGGGTGGATATAGAGGAAGTGGCGGCCAAAACCCCCGAAAAAATCTTCAAACTATATGTCGACCCGGTGTTGAGCCTTAAGAGCTATCAGGCGCGCAATCTTGCCTACAAGCTGTATCGGGACATCAACCAGGTGCGTCAGGCCTCCGACATTATTATAAAGCTGTACGACGTTTTTTGGAAAGTTGATGCCTCCCTGGCTGAAATCAATGCGCTGATAACCAACCCCTCCGGAGAGGTCATTGCGCTTGACGCTAAGATCAATATCGATGACAACGGCTTGTTCCGTCAGCGTGAAGTGGCCGCGATGCGTGACCCGGACGCCGAGGAGCCGTCTGAAGTGCAAGCGCGGGAGGCTGATCTCACTTATATAAAACTGGACGGCAATATCGGCTGTATCGTCAACGGCGCCGGCCTGGCGATGGCCACCATGGACCTGGTCAAACGCTACGGCGGCGAACCGGCCAATTTCCTCGACATCGGCGGGTCGTCCAGTCCGCAGAAGGTCGTGACGGCGATGAGCATTATCCTATCGGATTCGAACGTCGAAGCCATTCTGATCAACATTTTCGGCGGCATCACCCGCTGTGACGACGTCGCCAACGGCATTCTAACTGCTTTTCGAGAATTAAAGCCCTCGATTCCGGTGGTCGTGCGTCTGACTGGAACCAATGAACGAGAGGCCGCTAATATCCTGAAGTCGGTCAATCTGCCGTATGCTGATACGCTGGACAACGTGGTGAAAAAGGCCATTGAGCTGGCCGGGATGGAGTAAAACTGAGTGAGAAGGATGAAAGACCATGTCGATATTCATAAATAAAAAAACTAAGGTTTTGGTTCAGGGCATCACCGGCCGCGACGGCTCGTTTCATGCCACCCAGATGAAGGACTACGGCTCCAACGTTGTCGGCGGGGTTACCCCGGGAAAGGGCGGCTCCAAAGTAGCCGACATACCGGTTTTCAACACCATGGAGGAAGCTGTCTCCAAAACTGGAGCTAATACCTCCGTAGTATATGTTCCGCCTGCCTTTACGGTGGATGCTATCTATGAGGCGGTTGATGCCGGGATCAAACTGGTGGTTTGCATTACCGAGGGCATCCCGGCCAACGACATGATGAAGGTGTACCCCTATGTCAAGGCCAAGGGCGCGCGTCTGATCGGGCCGAACTGCCCCGGATTGATCTCTCCCGACGAATCGAAGGTGGGCATTATGCCGGGGACGATTGTCAAGAAGGGCCACGTGGGAGTCGTCTCCCGTTCCGGCACGCTTACCTACGAAGCGATCTGGGCGCTAACCCAGGCCGGTTTGGGACAGACGACCTGCATCGGTATCGGCGGCGACCAGGTCATTGGCACCAACTTCATCGATTGTCTTGAGGCGTTCGAGAATGACCAAGCAACCAAGGCAGTGGTGATGATTGGTGAGATAGGCGGCTCCGACGAAGAGATCGCTGCTGAGTACATTAAGAAAAACCTCAGCAAGCCGGTGGTGGCTTTTATCGCCGGCCAGACGGCCCCGCCCGGCAAGCGGATGGGACATGCCGGCGCTATCATTTCCGGTGGCTCAGGCACGGCTGCAGAGAAGATTGCCGCCCTCAACAAGGTGGGTGTGCCGGTCGCCGGTTCGCCTACGGAAATCCCGGCCGTCTTGAAAGAGCTGATGTCGAAAGCTGGGAAGAAGGCTGCCGGGACGGTAAAGAAACCTGCGGCAAAGAAGGCAGCCAAAGCAGCAACCAAGAAGACAGCTACGAAGGCGAAAGTGAAGAAGACAACCGCAAAAGCAGCCGCGAAGAAGAAGCCGAGCACCAAAAAAACAACCTCGAAAAGAAAGAATAAATAGTAGTAGAAGCTATTTGCGTATACATATTAGGTAATTAACTAACCTTAAGGATGTGCTATGGCAGAGTCAAACGTGGTAGGTGAATCAAAAGCCAAACCTGCCGCTCGAAGTAAGTATAATTACTCCAAGGGACCGCCTCCCTTGAATATCAATCTCAGTTGGTGTAAGGCGTGCAACATCTGCATTGCCCTTTGTCCGAAGCAGGTTTTTGAGCCTGACCAAGACGGCAAACCGGTTGTAGCTCGCCCCGAGGATTGCACCCAGTGCACCATTTGCTGGGTACACTGTCCTGATTTCGCCATAACGTCAAATTACAAGTAGGGCATGCTGAGCATGTTCTAAAGGAAGGTACTATGGCTCACACCGAAAGACAAATGCTGCTGGGAAACATGGCCTGCGTTCATGGAGCTATCTACGCCGGAATGAAGTTTTATGCCGGTTATCCTATTACTCCCTCAACGGAAGTGGCCGAGGGCTGCGCCCGGGAGCTGCCTAAGATCGGCGGCCGGTTCATTCAGATGGAAGACGAGATTGCGTCCATGGGAGCTATAGTGGGCGCTTCGATGGCCGGTTTGAAGTCGATGACCGCCACCTCCGGCCCCGGTTATTCCCTGATGGTTGAGAACATCGGATATGCGTACATGGTAGAGGTTCCGTGCGTGATTGTCAATGTCCAGCGGGGAGGACCCTCGACCGGCCTGCCCACCAAGGTCAGTCAATCGGACACAATGCAGGCGCGCTGGGGGCCGCATGGAGACTTTACCGCTATTGCGGTCGCTCCGTCCACCGTGGCCGAAACCATTACGGAAGTGATCCGGGCCTTTAATCTCGCCGAGCGTTTCCGAACGCCGGTTACAGTTCTTCTTGACGAAACTATCGGTCACATGCGCGAAATGATCGCTCTGCCGCAGCCGGGAGAGTACGAAGTGATTGATCGAGTGAAACCAACCTGCGATCCGGCTGACTATGTGCCTTATGAGCCGACCGAGAATTGTGTCAACCCGATGCCGGCCTATGGTGAGGGCTATCGGTACTATGTGACCGGTCTTTCGCACGACACCATGGGATTCCCCACCAACCGGCCCGATGAAATCGCCCCCAAGCTGAAGAAGCTTAAGTGCAAGATTGAAGACTACAAAGATGAGATATTAAAGCTGCGCGTGGAGAAGATGGACGACGCGGAGATT
>DAOVOW010000239.1 GCA_030629485.1 bacterium | reverse complement strand
TTACCGGTGATCAGCAGCCAGAAGATCTCTTCCGGGATCTTGTCGGTGAGATCCATGATCGGACGGCCGCGGATGATCAGACCCTGATCCGGCTCGACCACCGAGGTGTCGCAGACCATCCCCTTGATCCCGCGCATACCGCCGATCGCCTGCGCCACCGAGACGGTGGAGATCTGGTGATCGCCGTGCTGCTTCATCAGCGTGACGCGCTCTTCCCTGAGCTTCGGGATCTGAGCCGCCAGCGTTTCTTTGAGTGTTTTCGCCATTGGGAACTCCTTTTCGTTCAGTTGTATTTTCGTTAAGCTCTTCTCAATAATAATGACTTATCGCCATTGTGAAACCTTTCACAATAGGGCCTTCTAAGGTAAGACGTACTGTGTCATTTGTCAAGTAGGCATAGCGAGAAAAATGAGAATAGCTCGTTAATCGAGGAATATTTTGCCCGGATTGAGCAGCTTCCCCGGATCGAGGACACTCTTGACCGCTTTCATGGCGCCCACTGTGGCCTCATCGAATTCCCAGTGCAGATAGGGCGCCTTATGCTTGCCGATGCCGTGTTCGCCGGAGAGCGTGCCGCCAAGTTCAAGCGTCTTGCGAAACAGCTTCTCGACACCTTCGTGGATCAGTCTCTTCTCTGCCAGATCGCCCGACATCGAGAGGAAGCTTACATGCAGGTTGCCGTCGCCGGCGTGTCCGAAGGCGTTTACGCGCAGCGGTCCTGTGGCATTCATGTCGGCGACCCATGCAATCAAATCCATGAAGCGCGAAACCGGCACGGCCACGTCTTCATTATAGCGTATGGCGGCCATTTCGCTGACCGCTTTGGAGAGGTTGCGGCGAATGCGCCACAGCTCAGAAGCCCTCTCGGGGTTGTCCTCGTGACGCAGGTATGAGCAGCGGTTGCTCTCACAAAACCCGCGGATCGTCGCTGTTTGCCGTTCCCGGTGTTCAGCCGAAGTTTCTATCAACAGGATCGCGCCAACTCTGTCAAGGCCGTCGGTTTTCTCATATTCGTTGGAACAATCGGCGGCGTCACCATCGATATACTCCAACACCGTCGGGATAATACCGGCTGCGGTGATATCCGCAACAGTCCGTCCCGCGTCGGCCGGGTCGTCGAAGGCCACGAGGATTGTACTGCCGGTCGACGGTGTCGGTATCAACCGCACAGCTATCTCGGTTACAATGGCCAGCGTACCCTCAGAGCCGATCAGGACATCCTGCAAATTGAAGCCCTGATGCTTAGCAAAGATACCGGTCCTGATAAGGCTGCCATCGGCCGTCACGGCTTTCAGACCGATGATATAGTCACGCGTAACACCAAACCGTTTGCAGCGAAGCCCACCGGCGTTCTCGGCGATGTTACCACCCAGCGTGCACTCCTCGTAGCTGGCCGGGTCGGGTGGGTAGGTCAACCCATGCGGCGCGGCGACGTCCATGAGTTCCTTGGTTATGACCCCCGGACCGCAGATAGCCAAGCGACGCGCAGGATTGACTTCGAGCTTCTTCATCTTCTCCAGGGAGAGCACGATACTGCTCTCATCCGGCACACATCCACCGGACAGCCCCGTCCCAGCCCCTCTTCCGACAACCGGCATACCCGCTCTATGGGCAAAACGAACGGTTGCGATAACATCGGGTTCACACTGGGCCAAGACAACGGCGGTCGGGCGGACCGACTCCTCGGTGGCGTCTTTGAAGTACTCCTCCCGGCCATCGAGGTTGGTGAGCAGCGAGGATGGATCCTTGAGTTGTGCCGCGAGCTTGTCGGAATCAATCATGTCAGCGTCTACGTCCTCACGTTACGGTTATTGCCGTGTGACGAGTCGGGCATAAGTATAGCCGGTCGCGAAGAAGCCACATCCTGGTGCAAATGTCAAGATTGGACAATGAGAGTTGCTCACCCTTCGACTGCGCTCAGGGTGACAGAGAAGGAAACAACCTCATGCTGAGCGGAGTCGAAGCACAGGCAAAGTAGTAGTAGTCAGGATCCTTGTGGTCCTGACGCAATGTCGAAACCGCCCTTCGGCTGCGCTCAGGACAGGCTTGGTTTCGACCTACGATTCCTGGCACCGGCTGATAGAATCCGTCAGGTTCCAAGGCTCCTGACCTGCTACTATTTCTTGTCAGAGGATTTGGGACTGCTTGTGGAAGAGCTTTTGGACGTACTCGACGAACTGGACGATGACGTACTTGACGACGTAGAGGAAGAACCACCACTGGTATCGGCGGCGGCGGCCTTCTTGTACGAATCGCTGCGGTGGTCGGTGATGTAAAAACCGGACCCTTTGAACAAGAACCCGGCGCCGCCGGAGATGATTCGTTCGACTTCGCCTTTACAAACCGGGCAGGTGTCCAGCGGTTTGTCCATCATTGACTGATATTCTTCGAATTCATGACCGCATTCGTTACATCGATAAACATAGGTCGGCATACAATCAATACTCCTGGTGCAGGCTCAGTGTTGCAAACAATCATGCGAGCAATTGGTTCCTTCAGTACAGCAATCCTTAACACGACAGGTGAGATTGCCGCGTCGCTACGACACGAGTGTCTTCGCTCCTCGCAATGACGGCCTCGACACTTGTTGTAGTCGTCAAATCTTCAGATTCGACCACTGCTCCCGCTGAATCTGAAGGTCCAGCGGGCACAACGTCTTGACAGGCACATCAGCGTCAAGGAGGACAGCCTCAGAAATCCTTCTTTACGGGTCCGGCCGCGATCACCTCCGGCGAACAGCCGGCCGAGAACTTCTTGAAGTTCTCAATGAACAGCGCCGCGAGTTGCTGGTACTTCTGTTTGTAAGCATCCCTGTCTTCCCAGGTATTGGCCGGATCGAGAACCTTCTCCGGCACACCTTCGCACTGAACGGGAACCTGGAATCCAAACAACGGATCGGCACGATACTCGACATCCAACAGTTCGCCGTCGAGAGCAGCGTTCAGCAGCCGCCGGGTGTGCTGGATACTCATTCGTTTGCCCACCCCATACTGACCACCAGTCCAGCCGGTATTAACCAGCCAGCAGTTGACGTCGTGCTTGTTGATCTTGTTCTTCAAAAGCTCGGCGTAGTAGTAAGGATGGTGCACCATAAACGGCGCGCCGAAGCAAGCACTGAAGGTAATCTCCGGTTCTTTGCCGAGATCGATCTCGGTGCCGGCGACTTTGGAGGTGTATCCGGAGATGAAATGATACATGGCTTGCTCAGGTGTCAGCTTCGCAATCGGCGGCAGGACGCCCGAGGCGTCACAGGTCAGCATGATGATGTTCCTGGGATGCCCCGCGTACGATTCCGGTACGGCGTTGTCGATGTAGTGAATCGGATAAGCCGCGCGTGTGTTCTCGGTCATGCTGTTATCTTCCAGGTCGAGAAAACGGGTCACCGGATCGTAAGCGACGTTTTCAAGAACTGTTCCGAAGCGACGTGTACAGGCGTAAATCTGCGGCTCTGCGGTCGGCGACAATGCGATCACCTTGGCGTAACAGCCACCTTCAAAATTGAAGATGCCTTCATCGCTCCAGCCATGCTCATCGTCGCCGATCAATCCGCGTTTCGGATCGGCCGACAGTGTCGTCTTACCCGTTCCCGACAGCCCGAAGAACAAAGCGGTAGCACCGTCTTTGCCGACATTGGCCGAACAGTGCATCGACAATACGCCATTCAGCGGCAACAAGTAGTTCAGCACGGTAAAGACCGCTTTCTTGATTTCACCGCCGTAACCGGAGTTGCCGATGATACAGATTTTCTGATCGAAGTTCAGCAGGATGAAGGTGGGCGAAAGCGTCCCGTCTACCTGCGGCAGCGCCTTGAACGACGGCACCGCCAGGATCGTGAACTCCGGGACGAACTTGCGAAGTTCATCATTGCTTTTGGCTGGAATGAACATGTTACGCGCGAACAGCGAGTGCCAGGCTAACTCGGAAATAATACGCACCGGCAGGCGGTAGTTCGGATCGGCGCCGGCGAAGCAATCCTGGACGAACAGATCCCGCCCTTGAAGGAACCCCTGCAGACGCTGGAAGGTGGCATTGAACTTGTCTTCGGTAAAGGGACGATTGTATTGCCCCCACCAGATCTTATCTTCAGTTGATGTTTCGCGCACAACGAACTTGTCATTGGCGGCACGAGCAGTGTGTTTGCCGGTATCGACCACCACCGGACCCAGATACGAGATGCGGCCTTCGCGTCGAAACACGACTTCCTCATACAGCGCTTCAGTGGGCAGATTCCAGTAAACATTATTGAGGTTCGTCAGTCCATGGTTCTTCAGACCGTACTCGCTCTTGGTCGCTTGGGCTTCTTTGACCGCCGGTGATTTGATATCCAAGATGTAGTGACTCATTTCCAGTCCCTTCTGAGCTTGCGGTCGCCGATATAAATCTCGTTGGGCGATTCCGGATCAAGCGCCCATTTGATACGGGCGACTCCCTCGGTGATGTCCTTGACGGTTCCACAGTAGGTAAG
>DAOVOW010000121.1 GCA_030629485.1 bacterium | reverse complement strand
GGATGTTTTGAAGTATTTCTTAATACCAATATATAGTGGACAGGTTCTTGTGGTCTGCGGCCCGCAGAACAATATCCCCGTTGCCCGCTGGAAACTCGGCGCAAGCACCGGCCACCCGTCCAAGAAAACTTGATCTTCCCCCGACAAAGTGGACACCCAGTTAAGCTAGGGTAGCCAAGCGTGATGGGAACCGTCCATCTGAACCATCTCGCCAAAACACTCTTTCCGCACCCGCCACTGACGGTGACCACGACGCTTGCGCCTCTTCTCCCAAAGACCAGCCGATATCAACCACTGCCTTAAAGTCTCGCGGCTTACTCTCATGCCGTCCAACTCCAAAAGCTTCTCAGAGACCAAGGTCGGACCAAAATCTGTATACTTCTTTTGGCAAAGCTTCAAAACTTCCACCTTGAAATGCTCTGAATACCTACGGTTAGATGGCCGACCACGTCCCCGATGGACAATGCCTCCGTCCCCAAACTCACGCACCGACTTCACAAGCCTTCGCACCTGTCGTTCACTGAGATCCAATTTGGATGCCGCCACCTTCTGCGTAAAACGCTTGTCCAAAACAGCATGCAACACCTTCAGCTTCTTCAACTCCCGCAAACTCATCCTGACAATGTCCTCTCCAGCCATAATCATCCCTTGCTTTTTGGGATGCATTATAGCCTATCATTAGGACATTTCTACTTTGCACAAATAGGACATTATCACTTTGCGGGAACAGGGCTTTTCGGGGTGTTTGGTTCACCTTTTGGGTCGGCCCGGCGGTCCGATCAGATGAGAATATCCTTGACAAACTTGTCCGGGTTGCGTAGACTTAATGTGGACGAATGGACGAAGCTAGGAATTCACACTAACTTTCGCATCACCCTGGATTCCTAATCTCAAGCCGAATGATTCTTTTGCGTGCAAACAACCACGGACCTCGTGAGCGCATTAGCGCTTCTGCGAGGCTGCCGGGTCTGAATAAGACGGAAACCGCAGATTCATTGCTACTGCAATAGTGGTTTCGAATTGCGGGCATGCGGAAGTCAGCTTGTAGGTGGAGGAGTCGGTATGAGTAGATTTCAAAAGGAGCCTTTTCATCGAGTAATAACACCCATTTTCAGGAGAGTCAGTATGAAAAGAAGCATTAACGTTGTATTCGCGCACCCGTTGATCGGGGCGACGCTCCGGACAATACGTTTGACACTACCATAATGGCCTACCCCGGCGTCCCGGGATGCTTCCCCTCGCTTCTGGCCACCAACTATGGAGCACAGCCTGGATACACGGGTGTGTACCACATCATTGTCAGCGAGGAATGGTTGGATACAAGCCTGACCTCTACCACTACTACGGAAGCGGACGCTAAGGTGCCAGACTTAGACGAAGACTTTGCCAGCAATAGAGTAGTATTAACGTTTGACGGTCAGGATCCAATGGTCCGGGGCTATATCATATTCCCGATCACAGTCATTGAATCCGGAAACCGTTTCGTTAATATCCTGTTGGATCAGGATTGCGATGGCCGGTGGACTGAGGAGCATGACCACATAGTAAAGGATATTCCAATCGAGGTTACGGCCGGTGTCACTCGCCACAAAATGATGAGCCATTTTCCTCTTCTAACGGTAGACGAGGAGCATTGGGTAAGAATAACTCTAACCAAGGAGCCTTTGGAGATCTCACCCTGGGATGGAAGCATACCTTTTGGTGGTCTGGCGTATGGCGAGACGGAAGATCATCTGTTGATGCCGACAAATACTGCTAAGTACGAACAGAAAGAAATATACTGGTGGAAGTACGAAGTCATCCCACCGTTTACTATAAGGACACCAGTAGATCCTAAAGGACCAAAACCGTGGAAGATAAAGGTAACTGTGTGGTCGAATCCGTCCGCCCCGAATCCGCCTACCACGGTGAGATTATCTAAAATGAGAGAATGGCATGGGGGTGGGCCCGGTCCAGATATTTGGATTAATGGTGATCCGATTCCGTGCATATTCCATGGCGCTTTTGTCGATATATGCGAACATGTGCCCATCCCCATAGTTCTTGATCCCGTAACCCGTGAAGGAAATCATTCTTTCGAATACTTTGTACAATACCCTCAACCAAAAGGCAAAAGGAGTTGGGGGCCTCAAATTAGAGTCATAATTGATCCTCCTAATTTCAATTATGACTGCATCGACGTGGTCCAATACAATAAGGGATCCTTCATAGAAGGCTACCCCACGATCAGCATCGAAAAAACTCACAATACCTACCAGGGTCAGTATGAGGACGTCTCAATCACGATCGATAACACCATCCTGGCCATGGGTGGTTTCAATTTCCTGATTGCCTACGACGCCTCGGCGCTGGCCTTCACGGAGGCCACACCTGGGCAGTTGCTTGCGGACTGCGAATGGGAGTATTTCACTTATCGCTATGGCGTCGATGGCAACTGCGGTGACGCCTGTCCGTCGGGACTGCTGCGGATCTTCGCCATAGCCGAGACCAATAACGGCCCCAACCATCCGTCCTGTTACGGTCCGCCTGACTACGAGCCCCATGAACTTGCGAAAATCAGGTTCCTGGTCACGAACGACAGAACTTTTGAATGCATGTACGTGCCGATCTACTTCTTCTGGACAGATTGCGGCGACAACACCGTGTCGTCTGTGGATGGAGAGAATCTGTACATCGATCATGCCATCTACGATTCCTGGGAGAGCCTGATATGGGATGAGGAGGATGACGATGAGTTCCCGGAAGACGAGCGACTGCCACATGTCGGTGCTCCGGATTATTGTATAAACCCAGACCCGGATAAGCCGACGCCAATACGCTACATTGATTTCATGTTTGGCGGGATCAATATCGTCTGTGCTGACTCTATCGATGACCGCGGTGATATCAACCTCAATGGCGTGGTCAATGAGGTCGCCGACGCCGTGCTGTTCAGCAATTACTTCGTACACGGCATCTCGGTGTTTAACGTCAATATCGACGGACAGATTGCGGCCTCAGACGTGAACGCCGACGGCATCACGCTCTCGGTGGCCGATCTGGTGTACCTGATTCGCATTATCGTCGGTGACGCCCTGCCGTATCCGAAGCTCTCGCCGGTGATGACCGAGGCTGATCTGGTCAGCGGCGTGCTATCGGTGAATGCCGACATGGGCGCGGCCTACGTGGTGGTGGAGAACTCCGTCACCCCGCTCTTGCTGGCGGAGTCGATGGAGATGAAGTACCACTATGACGAGGTGAACAACCTCACCCGCGTTCTCGTCTACAGCATGAAGCCGGACAGCCGGTTCAGCGGCGAGTTCCTGGGCGGCATCGAGGGCAACGTGATAACATTGGAGATGGCGACTTACGAAGGCGCGCCGGTGACTACCAAACTGGTGCCGGACGCTTTTGCTCTGTATCCGTGTTATCCGAATCCGTTCAACCCGATCACCACGATATCGTTCGCTCTGGCCTCGCCGGTGGACTACGAACTGGTGATCTACAACGCTCTTGGTCAGACGGTGGAGACATTCGACGGCCACGCAGGCCCCGGCCTTGAGCGCGTTGACTGGAATGCCTCAGGCTACGCCAGCGGTGTCTACTTCTACCGACTGACGGCTGGTGACTTTAACGATACCAAGAAGATGGTGCTCTTGAAATGATCGAGTAGCATCTCGACAGCAGACGCCAAAATGTGCTAACCAAGCCCGGTGTGTCAACAGATGCACCGGGTTTGTACTTAGGAACATAGTGCCGGTCCTTTTGGCCACCCGGCTATTTCCTTGACAACGGCGCTCAAAAGTGCTTTAATCGGCTGTCGTTTTTGACTCGGAGAAAGGAGCCGACTTGCCGCCCGAAGAAAAGACCGGTGTCACTTGTGCCGACCTGTTCGACAAGTGCTACCGGTACAAGATCCCACAGAACGTCCGCGACCTGGGCATCTACCCATACTTTCATCCGGTGCAGTCAGCACCCGGCGATGAAGTAGTCATTGACGGTAGAGAGTGCATCATGGTCGGGTCCAACAACTACCTGGGTCTGGTCAACCATCCCAAGGTCAAGGAAGCCGCCGCCGAAGCCGCCCGCAAGTATGGTTCCGGATGCACCGGCTCGCGCTTTTTGAACGGTACCCTCGATTTGCACCTGGAACTTGAGCACCGTCTGGCCAAATTCATGAAACGCGAGGCGGCTCTGGTATTCTCCACTGGTTTCCAGACGAATTTGGGCACCATCTCTAGCCTGGTCGGCAAGGGTGACGCTCTGTTTATCGACCGTCAGGTCCACGCCTGTATTGTCGACGGCGCGCGCCTCTCTTATGGCAAGGTCTACAAATTTGCGCACAACGACATGGACGATTTCGAACGGGTCGTCAACAATGTCATCAACAACAACAACCATCGCGGCGGACTGATGGTGGTTGTCGACGGCGTCTTCTCCATGGAAGGTGATATTGTCGACCTGCCGCGCCTGGTCGAGGTGGCCGAGCGCTACGGCGTTAGGGTGATGGTTGACGATGCTCACTCCGTCGGCGTCCTGGGTGAAACCGGGGCCGGCACCGCCGAGCACTTCGGCTTGATCGATAAAGTCGATATCACTATGGGGACCTTCTCCAAGTCGTTCGCCTCGCTCGGTGGCTTTATCGTGGCCGAGGCGGCGGTGATCGAGTGGGTCAAACATACCGCGCGGACGCTGATATTTTCGGCTTCAATACCGCCGGCCAACGCTGCATCGGTATTGGCGTGTTTGGATATTATTGAATCTGAGCCGGAGCGTCGGGAGAACCTCTGGAAGAACGCCCGCCGAATGCGGCGGGAATTAGCTGATCTCGGTTTTGACGTCGGCCGTACCGAGACGCCGATCGTGCCGCTTGTAATCGGCGAGGATCTGGAAGCGTTCGCTTTCTGGAAAGCGCTGTTCGATCGCGGCGTCTTCACCAACCCGGTAATCTCACCCGCCGTGCCGCCGGGACAGGCGATGATCCGCACATCCTATACCGCCACCCACACCGATGAACAACTCGACCGGGTGGTCGAGATCGCCGCCGAAGTCGGCCGCGAAAAAGGTCTCATTTCCTAAGATCCATGACAGCCATCAGTATTGTCGAAGTTGAGTCGGCGGCGAGGTTGAATGATTTCATCGACCTGCCCAACCGACTGTACGGTAATGACCCCAACTATGTCACGCCGCTGAAGTCAGAACGGCTGGAGTTCTTCGACCGCGACAAGAACCCCTTTTATCGCGCCGCCAAGACCAAGCTGTTTCTGGCCGAACGAGACGGCAAGATTGTCGGTCGTATCGCGAGTTGCGTCAATTTCGCGCACAACGAATACCATGAGGAACAGACAGGGTTCTTCGGGTTCTTCGACTGCATTGATGACTCCGAAGTAGCGTCTGCTCTTCTGAAGACGGCCATGATCCAACTCAAGCGTGAAAGCATGGAGCGAATGCGCGGACCGATGAGTTTTTCCAGCAATCATGAATGCGGTTTCCTGGTTGAGGGATTCGACTCGCCGCCGGTGGTGATGATGACCTACAACCCGCCCTATCTTCCGCGGCTGGCGGAGAAATTCGGTCTCAAGAAGGTGATGGACCTTCTGGCCTACAAACTCACGCAGGATGACCCCATCCCCGAACGGGTGCAGAAGATTATCGAGAAACTGCGCAAGCGCGCCAAAATCACCGTCCGCAATCTCAACATGCGCGATTTCGAGAACGAAGTACAGCGCATCCGCGAAATCTACAACGAAGCCTGGGAGCACAACTGGGGTTTTGTTCCCATGACCGAGGACGAGTTCAACCACCTGGCCAAGGGTCTCAAGCAGATTGTGGAGCCGGAACTGATTTTCATTGCCGAACACGAAGGCCGTCCGGTCGCTTTCTTGATGGCGGTGCCGGATATCAACCAGGCTTTGATCCATCTTAAAGGGAAGCTGATGCCGACCGGGTTGTTCAAACTTCTGTGGCATACCAAAGTCAGCAACAAGATCGACGGTATCCGCGTGATCACGTTAGGCGTGGTGCCGGAGTTTCGCAAACGCGGACTGGACTCGATTCTGTATGTTGATATCCACAATCGCGGCATCGAAAGGGGCTATCGTTGGGCCGAACTTTCGTGGATACTCGAGACCAACGAATTGATGCGTAGGGCTATCGAGCAGATGGGCGCCGACCTCTACAAACGCTACCGCATAGTCGAAATGCCGCTGTAAGGTGGCGGGCAACACCAAACAGGCAAGCCTGTTCTTTGCGCTGCGCGCATCAGGTATGTCATGCTGAGCGGAGTCGAAGCATGAGCGGAGTCGAAACGTGACGCCACGGTACTCCAGCAAGAGCGGAGCGGCTGGTGGGTTCCCCTCGGACCGGCGCTC
>DAOVOW010000140.1 GCA_030629485.1 bacterium | reverse complement strand
CGTAGTCTTCGAGGGCCTCAGAGAATTCGCCGCGTTTGTAGAGAGCATTGCCCCGATTGTAAAGCGGCATAGCGTCGGTCGAGTCGAGGATGATAGCCTTGTTGTACATTGCCAGCGCCGAATCTACTAGTCCAAGGTCTGAAAGTGCCACTCCGCAGTCCGAATAGGCAGGCGAGTACTCGGGTTCCAATTCTATTGAAGGGAGGTAGAATTCCACAGCTCTAACAAGATCACCCCTATCATGGTAAAGGATGCCGATGTTAAAATAGGACCTTGCGAAAGTGCTATCTAGATCGATGGCCGAGCGGTACATACTAAGGGCTTGCGCTGAACCACCCAGTTCGTGAAAACTAACACCTAGGTTGATATACGCAGCCGGATAGTATGGGTCAATTTCGATAGAGCGCTCAAGTACTCTTCGACCATCGCTGTATTGACCAAGTGAGTTTAGCGCTCTGCCGAGGTTAATGAGGTTTATCGCATTATCTCCCTCCAGTTCAACAGAATGCTGAAACATAGATAAGGCTGTATCATACCGTTTCTGATCCATTAGTACCACGCCCTTGTTAGCGTATGGCCATGAGAAATCTGGTCGTAGTTCTATTGACTTCTCGTACATTGCGATAGCTTCGTCATTCTTGGCCTCATCATGCGAGATTATGCCCCACAGAAAGTAAGCCAAGTGATCGTCTGAGGTTGGCTCGTGGGCCAAACAGTGCTGAACCATTGCGAGGGAACTGTCACGGTCTATCTTGTAGAGATAGCTCGCAAGTGTGTATGGCTCCAAATCTCTGAGTGCAATATGGCTAATGTGATTCAGCATCGCGTCGACGGTTTCCATCGTACCTGAAAGCAAGTAATCAGATGGTCTATGGTCACGTATAAGCATTCGACAGCCGATGAAGAGCGAATCTCCCTGAGAGTTGATGGCTCCTTCGCTGGTCGTACGCGGCCCATTAACAATCCCCCGAAGAACGCGAACGAGTATCTCGAACCCGGAGCCACCCTCAACCGTTTCCCAATTTAGTGTGTGGGCAGGTGTGGCTACCTGTACATAAGAGTTCCTCTGCTGCCTGGTGGAGGCACTATCTTGTATGGAGCGAAGCCGATCGACGAACGCAGTTGTGATTGTCTCTGATGTAAGGCCAGCCAGTTGGCCGTGGACATTAGCATGGAAGTTCTCGATCACGACATACTCCTGTCGCAGATCAGTACATACAAGCACAATCAACAGCACAACTACTGCAATGAGCGCTACCGTTCCGAATAGTGAATTGATGGCTCGAGAGACCCATAACACTTTCGAGAACCAACTCTTTCCCTGTTGGAGATGCGAATAAGTTTTCTGCAACCTCCGAATATAAGTCGGTTTCCGATGCACCGCTTAATCCCCTTGTAATACCCCTAGCTTCTCCAACTCCACCACCCCACCCGCCACCTTCGCATACGTGAAGTGCTCGATGAAATCACCGGTGTTGATATAGACGCCGTTGTCGAAGTGCTGGATCGTCGGGATGTGAAGATGTCCGATGGCGACAATATCGTAGCCGAGCGCAAGTTTCTCCCTGGCATAGTCCTCATAGTCGGCGACAAAGTCCGGGTCGCGCTGCGCCGTGTAGTTGCGCGATGAACCAGACACCGCCTTGGCCAAAGGTATCGCCCAATCAGGGGTCAGCTTGCGGTACAGCCAGATATTGAAGCGGTTGCGCAGGATGCGCTTGAGAAAACGATAACCCCAGTCAGCCTTGGCCAGACCATCGCCGTGAATCAGGTGGAGACGTTGGCGATCGTACTCAAGATCGAGACTGTCACGATGTAGAGTGATACCCATCTCCTTCGAGAAGAAATCTCCGATCCAGAAATCGTGGTTGCCGCTGACATAGTCTATCTGCACACCGCGGCGGATGAGACCGTCCAACATGCACAGGACGCGGTGGTGGTCTTTGGGAATGGCATGTTTGTATTCAAACCAGAAGTCGAACAGGTCGCCGAGGATAACCAGCCTGTCGCCGTCGATCTTAACCAGGTCGAACAGCGCCGCGAGCTTTGCTTGTTTGAGGGCCTCTATCTCTGCGGTGTCGGCCCCGAGATGTGCGTCTGAAAAAATGTACAGTGCCATAATTACCTTGTCGAAACCACAGGGATCCTGTCCTACAATTCTGGTGGCGAAGCCACAAGAACACGGCTTGACCGTGTCACCCCACCTTCTCCATGAACGCCGGCATGCTGTCAAAGAAGGCGTGATCCAGTTTCTGAAGCGGCAGGTCCACGACATCGTTGATCTTCAGGTTCCCACCACCGACAGTTCCGATTCTCGCGCAGGGGCAATTGAGAATTCCGAAGAAGTCAGCCACCGCGTCGGCGTCGTCGGCTGCACAAGTTACCACCACCCGCGACTGCGTCTCACCAAACAACAGGGCGTCAACTCGCAGATCATCCTCCAGCGAAACCTCGGCGCCAACTTGTTGTTCGCGGTTGGAGATGCAACACTCAGCCAACGCCACAGCCAGGCCGCCGTCGGAACAGTCATGAGCCGAACGAATCCACCCCCGCGTAATCGCCGCCAACAAACTATCCTGCATTTTCTTTTCAAACTGCATATCCAGAGGCGGCACCTCACCCTTCGTCAAACCGAAAAACGTGTGCAGATACTCCGAGGCGCCGAGATGCTCCTTGTTTTCACCCAGCAGGAATATCACGTCACCTTCGCTTTTGAACCATTGGGTGGTGATGTGCGCCACGTCCGGTATCAGGCCGACCATCCCGATGGTAGGCGTTGGGAACACTGCGCGCTGCGGGTCCTCGTTGTAAAACGAAACGTTGCCGCCGGTCACCGGTGTTTCGAAGACACGGCAGGCCTCACCCATTCCGGCTACCGCCTCGGCAAAGCCGTAGTAGATCTCCGGTTTGTAGGGGTTACCGAAATTGAGGCAGTTGGTGACAGCCAGCGGTTGTCCGCCGGAACAAACGATATTGCGCGCCGCCTCGGCCACCGCGCTCTGCGCACCCAAACGTGGATTGAGATAGCAATAGCGACCGTTGCAATCGGTGACCATGGCCAGCGCCTTGTTCGTTTTGCGGAGCCGCAGCACGGCGGCATCGGAGCCGGGACCGACGGCGGTGTTGGTGCGCACCATCGAGTCGTACTGCTCAAACACCCAACCCTTGTGGCAAATGTTGGGAGCAGACAATAGACCGCACAAGTCATCGTTCCAGTCACGATCCAGCGGTATGTCCTCAAGATTGAGTTCGGCCAGTTCATCCATATAGGCGGGTCGTTTCGTCTCGCGATGGTACACCGGGGCGCCGCCGCCCAGGACCATAGTTTCTGAGGGTGCCTGCGCCACCATCTCGCCGTCCAGCCGCACCGTAAGCAAACCATCGTCCGTAACCTTGCCGATAATGGTGGAATCCAGTCCCCATTTATCGAACACTTCGCGGACCGCGGCCTCTTTGCCTTTTTTGACGCAGACTAACATCCGCTCCTGTGATTCCGAGAGAAGGATTTCGTATGGTACCATCCCCGGTTCGCGCACGGGTACTTTATCAATGTCCAGTTCCGCGCCGGCTTCTCCTTTGGCCGACATCTCCGAGGAACTGCATATAATCCCGGCCGCACCCATATCCTGAATGCCCACGATTAGGTTCTTCTCGATGATCTCCAGAGTTGCCTCAAGCAGCAACTTCTCCGTGAACGGATCGCCGATCTGTACCGAAGAGCGCTTTTGTTCGGACTCTTCGGAGAGCTCCACCGAGGCGAAGGTGGCGCCGTGGATACCATCACGACCGGTCTTCGAGCCGACAATCATCAGTTGATTGCCCACGCCCTTCGCCACCGCCGAGACGATGCCGTCGGTCTTGACGATCCCGACGGCCATAGCGTTGATTAGTGGGTTGCCGGTGTAAGCTTCGTCGAAATAGACCTCACCGGCCACCGTCGGTACCCCGAACGAATTGCCATAGTCGCCGATACCTCGCACGACGCCGTCGACGAGATACCGCACATGCGGGTTGTCGGGCGAGCCGAAACGTAGCGAATTCAGTGAGGCTATCGGACGCGCACCCATCGTGAAAATATCGCGCAGGATACCCCCGACACCAGTGGCCGCGCCCTGGTAGGGTTCAACCGCCGAGGGGTGGTTGTGGGATTCTATCTTGAACACCACCGCCAGACCGTCGCCGATATCGACCGCGCCGGCGTTTTCCTCGCCCGCTTTGGCCAGCAGGTTCTTGCCCTCGCGGGGGAGCGTTTTCAGTAGCGCGATTGAGTTCTTGTAGGAACAGTGCTCGGACCACATCACCGAGTAGATGCCGAGTTCGGTGTAGGTCATCTCGCGTCCGAGGATTGTTTTGATGCGCTCGTGTTCTTCTTTGGTCAGGCCGTGTGCCTCGACCATTTCGGGGGTAACGGGGGGCTGCTGGTATTTCGCGGGCATTCTGTCTCCTTACGTAAGGATTGGAATATAGGGTGCTAAACGGTGGAGGTCAATTGGGAAGATCAAGGACTTGCCCCAAAACATCTATGGATTGAACAGCGACATTTGGTATTTGTGGTCGGCGTACGTCCTCGTGCGCCGACAACTTTTCGGGGTGAACGCAGTAGACGAGAACGTCCACCGCGCACTAAATAAGGGCAGAAGCATTGAACTTCTACCCTTGGCTGGTCTGTCGCAACTCACGCGAGTTATCTTTGGATCACTTCAGTAGAACCAATTTCTTAGCCTCGGCGAAATCCCCAGCCACCATCCGGTAGAAGTAGATTCCTGAAGATACAGGCTTCCCCGACTCGTCATGCCCGTCCCAGGTAACGAGTTTCCGGCCAGCGGATGACCGCTCTCATTAGGCCTTCCTTGATATGATCCTAAGATCTACCGACTCATTATTTTCATTTCAGTAAGGATCTTCGTAGCAACATCTTCATTGTATTCGCGCACTCTCTTTGGAGTTAAGAACCACTCAATTATCCACCAAATCCATACTCCGCCGGCGGTCAATATGAACACAATACCAAGTCCAGTTTTCCCCAGTAAAAACAACTGTATTGGAAAAAATATGGCAAGAAAAACCATCAAGCCGGTACTCATGGATTTCTTTTGGAATTGCTCCTGGAACATCATTTGTTCCTCTGATGACATTTTGGATAGAGCCGACTTTACTGTTATTGGGAGCTTGTCTGCTATACTTGGATTGATTTCAAGAGCCATTGTTTATTCCTCCTCTTGTTTTCGTTAATGGGTCAAGCAATAGTGGGGTGACCTTTAATTACTCGTTGTTCACTTCCTTCCTTGAAATTAAATCTTGGCTCAATATGTTTTGATTCCATTCTACGGCCTAACAATAATTAGATTGACCCGCATAAGATGCGGATTCTTGGTTTTCGGCGTAATATGCCAAGGGTCCATTCCTGAGAGTCTTGCGACCTGACCGCTCATCATCAACCGCGTCACGAATTACGCTTGAGCATGTTCAACTCACTTCTTGTGTTATCTTAATAATGTTATTATTAATCTACCCTCCGAAATTGTCAAGCGAAAAATCGACTTATTTCACTTGTTTTGCCCCTCAGGGTACCTGCCGGGCGGTGTCAAGTTTGTCAGCCGGTTCTATCGTAAACACTCAGCCCCTCCAGTGACAAACCGGAGGGGCTGATATATTGCAACACGGTACGTTGCACTGGAATTCGTGTCTTAACCTATGGGCACGGCACCGGCTCAGGACCCTGGTTGAACATGTAGTCCACCAGATAGACCAGATCAGCGATGTTCAGATCGCCGCCGCTGCCGTCGACATCCGCAGCCTCCATGCACGGCGGCTCGGGACCCTGGTTAAACATGTAGTCTACCAGATAGACCAGATCGGCAATGTCCACTTCGCCGCCGCTGTCATCGATATCACCCCTGATAACGCAGCAGCCGCCACCCTCGACGATGATCGTGTAGTCTTCAACCTCACCGTGATCGGTGAT
>DAOVOW010000119.1 GCA_030629485.1 bacterium | reverse complement strand
GCTGACCTTTTTCCCCGAAGGTACCCGGGCCAAAGAAGGACGCTTCCTCGATCCGAAACCGGGGGTGGGGATGGTGGCCGTGCGCGCGGGCTGTCCGATCGTGCCGGTCTACATTCGTGGCTCCAATCATCTCGGCACCTGCTTTCTTGGTCGTGACCGGTTGTGTATTACCTACGGCGAGCCGTTGACTCCCGAGTGGGTGACCTCCTTTGAAGCCACCAAAGAGAGCTACACGGCGATTGCACGGACGGTGATGGAGCGCATAACCGGTCTCTCCAGCACAGGGAAACCCTAAACCAGGAACGCTTGTCACCCGATCATTAATCCAGCCGCAATATTAGAGAAATGACTTGATTTTTCCTCAGGTCAGACTATGTTAAGTGGCTGCCGCGAAGAGAACGCGGCGTCCTGACGGTTTTCCCATATCGGGAAAAATCCAAAACCGTCGGGGTTCATGTAAGGAGGTTCTCTAAAGTAAATGGCAGAAGCCAAGAATTCCGTAACCACAAAACCGCCCGCCAGGGTCTCCAAGCGCAAATACAGCGCTTCCCGCAAAACCAAAAGGATCAAAACCAAAATCACCAGGGATCATACCGCCACGGCGACGCCGGTCGCGGTCAAGGTGAAGGAAAAGCCCCAGCGGGTAATGACCTCTCGCCACCAGCGCATGGTGGAGAAGGCCAAGGTCCGGTCGTCGATGCCGGCAGTGGAGCCGATCCCGGAAGTATCCGCGGTCAAGATCACCGATATATCGGGAATCGTCTACGATCTGCCGGATTACCAGGCAATGGTCGACATGTACGACTCAACCATCCGTTCCATTCGCGAGGGTGAAGTGGTCGGCGGCACCGTTATGGGTGTCACGCGCGATGACGTTATTGTCGATGTCGGCTTCAAGAGTGAGGGGATCATCCCGATCCACGAGTTCCCGGCACCGCTGAACATCAGGGTCGGCGACGAGATCGAAGTCTACCTGGAGCAGATTGAGGATTCCAACGGGCAACTCATCCTCTCCAAGCAGAAGGCCGACTTCATGCGGGTCTGGGATAAGATCCGCGGTGTCCATGATTCTGGTGATGAGATCGAGGGTCGAGTAGTGCGCCGCATCAAAGGCGGTCTGGTCGTGGACATCATGGGAGTGGACGCCTTCCTGCCTGGTTCGCAGGTAGCACTCCGGCAGGTACCGGACTTCGATGCTCTCATCGGCGAAATGATGAGCATCAAGATTATCAAGATCAACAAGAGCCGACGCAATATCGTTGTCTCCCGCCGGGTCGTCCTCGAAGAACAGCGTGAATCGATGCGCTCGCAGCTTTTGAGCGAAATCGCGGTGGGTCAGATTCGGCAGGGGATCGTCAAGAATGTTACCGACTTCGGGGTGTTCATCGATCTTGGCGGTGTCGACGGATTGTTGCACATTACCGATATGTCGTGGGGCCGTATCCGTCATCCTTCGGAGATGGTCAATCTGGGCGAAAAGATTGATGTCAAGATTCTCGACTTCGACGACAAGACCTCGCGCATTTCGCTCGGTCTCAAGCAGATGACCCCATATCCGTGGGAGAATATCGAGCAGAAATATCCACTCGGAAAGAAGATCACCGGGCGAGTAGTCTCGATAACCGACTTCGGCGCCTTTGTCGAACTGGAGAAGGGGGTCGAGGGACTAATCCACATTTCCGAGATGTCCTGGACTCAGCATATCAAGCATCCCTCCAAGATCCTGAACGTCAACGACCAGGTTGAAGCTATTATTCTATCGGTGGACAAGGAGAACGAGAAGCTCTCGCTTGGCATCAAACAGATGGAACCTGATCCCTGGGGAACTATTGAAGAGAAGTTCCCGGTCAATCAGGTCGTCTCCGGTAAGGTGCGAAACCTGACTGCTTTCGGTGCTTTTGTCGAATTGGAGGAAGGGATCGATGGTCTGGTGCACATCTCCGATATGTCCTGGACTCGCCGCATTCAGCATCCTTCCGAGGTGATGAAGAAGAACGACAGCGTGGAAATCAAGATTCTCAAGATAGATCATGACAACCGCCGCATATCGCTGGGATACAAACAACTGAATGAAGATCCCTGGCCGGAGATCGTCCGCAAGTACGCGGTGGGCACCGATTGTCTCGGCACGGTCACCAAGGTGCTCGATCGCGGCGTCGTGGTTGATCTCGAAGGTGACCTGGAGGGCTTCGTTCCGGTGGCCCAGCTTGGTCGTAAAGACCTCGATGATCCCAGCGCGGCTTTCACCGAGGGCGAGTCGATCCCCTTGCAGGTGATCGAAGTGGACAAAAACCAGCGCAAGGTGGTGCTGTCGGTCGTGGCCTACTACAAGAAGCGCGAGCGGGCCGAGTACGAGGAGTTCCTGACCAGGCACGAACCCAAAACGTCCACGATGGGTGACGCCATGCCGGAGGAATTGAAGGCGCAGATCACCGAAGCGGAAGCGCCTGAACCGCCGCCTGCGACGGAACCGTCGACCGACACTCCTCCCGCTGATGTGGCGACTGAGACTGCCGCTGAGGAAACGCCGGCCGAACCGGCAGCAGCCGAGGAAGCCACCGCTGAGCTGGCGGCTGAAGCCCCCGTTGAGGAAGAGGCCAAGGGCGAGGCTGAGGCTTCCGGTGAATCTGAAGAGGAGCCCCCGAAAACCGAATAGTGTCGGTCTTTCGATAGAAGTGATTTGTCACTCAGCCCGGTGGCCGTATAGACAGCCACCGGGTTCTTGTTTTACCGTCGGTTGCCGATTATTAACTACAAGCGGGCCTTACCACTCGGCCGGTCGATAGGCAGGCCGGGGAACTATTGGAAAGGGGGAGTGTTGTGATTAAATAGCTTGACCTTGACGAGAGTTTGGGTTAAACTATAAAACTGGGCCAAAATTGGGCCCTTAGCTCAGTTGGTTAGAGCAGCTGACTCATAATCAGCGGGTCGCAGGTTCAAGTCCTGCAGGGCCCATGATGAGGAAGGATAGGTGTTCGGGCAATTAGCTCAGTTGGTTAGAGCGTTCGGTTCACATCCGAGAGGTCACTGGTTCGAATCCAGTATTGCCCATTTTGCATGATGAAGAGGTTGGAAAGAGAGAAAACACACGCGGCCGGCCCTGCCGGACCCTGCCAAATGGCGGGTGGAGGCTCGGCTCGACCAAAAGACTTGAGAGCGCATTCTCCTGAGGGTTCAGGAGGATGCGTTTCTCGTTTGAGGTGCCGATGAATAAGCCGCTTCAGGCGCAAGGAGGTGTGATGCCCAGCGATCTCGAACTTTTGTTGAAGCTTCAGATTGTCGACTATGATCTTGGCGAGTTGGAACGTTCCAAGGAATACCTTCCCGACATGATGGACAATCTGCGCACCGAGATCGAAGAAGCCACAAGCAAGCTGGAATCCACCACTGCCGAGTTTAACGAAAAGAAGGTTACCATCAAGACCCTTGAGTTGGAGATCGCCGCCAAAGAGGCTGAACTTCAGAAGTATCAGCAACAGATGATGTCCATCAAGACCAACAAGGAGTATGATGCCCTGGTGGCGCAAATCGATGCCGTCAAAGAGACCATCTCCAACCAGGAGACCGAACTGCTCCAGACCGATGAACGTGTCACCGAACTGGAACGAGAGATTGCGGAATACGGTGAGAAGTCAACCTCGGCAGAGGAGACCAATTCCAGGCAATTGGCGATCTTGCAGGAGAAAATCGACTCCATCGGAGACAAGGTGGCGGCCAAAGAAACCGAGCGTGATCATATCATCACGCAGATTCCCCGGCCCATCCGCTCCATTTACGAGCGCGTTCACAGGGGCAAGGGCGGCACGGCAGTGGTGATGGTCAAAAAGCGGGCCTGCGGAGCCTGCTACAAGGCTCTGACGCCACGTAAAGTCCAGGAAATCAAGAAGGGTGACCGGATTCACACCTGTGAAAACTGTGGCCGGCTTCTCTTCTGGCTTGAAGAGGAATCCAACTGAGTAATTCGGCCCGGATGGTCGTCTTAGCTTTGGAGATACCTATATGACGGAGATACTGGAACAAACAGCTCTTACTTTCGACGATGTCCTTCTTCTGCCGGCGCATTCAAATGTACTGCCCAGTGAAGTGAACGTCGCGACCACCATTGCACCGGGGATCGAAATGAACATCCCGCTGATGTCGGCGGCAATGGACACGGTAACTGAGTCGAGGCTGGCTATTGCGCTGGCCCGTGAGGGTGGAATCGGTATTATCCACAAAAACCTGTCGCCCGAGGCGCAGGCCGGAGAAGTCGATAAGGTTAAGAAGTCCGAATCCGGTATGATCGTTGACCCGATAACCCTGCCGCCTGACAAGACTATCGGTGACGCTCTCGAGGTGATGCGTCACTTCTCTATTTCTGGAATCCCGATTACTGAAAACGGGCGATTGGTCGGTATTCTGACTAATCGTGACCTGCGTTTTCACCGCGATCACAGTGTATCTATCTCCGAAGTCATGACCAGCGAAAACCTGGTGACGGTGCCACAGGGTACTGATCTGGACACGGCCAAGGATCTGCTTCACCAGCACCGTATCGAAAAGCTGTTAATTGTCGATGAGCAGCAGAACCTGAAGGGGATGATCACTGTTAAGGACATTGTCAAGAAGATTCAATACCCCTTGGCCTGCAAGGACCAGCAGGGACGGTTGCGCGTCGGCGCGGCGGTTGGAGTGGGGGTTGATATTCAAAAGCGGGTGCCGGGTCTGGTTGATGCCGGTGTTGATTTGCTGGTAGTTGATTCTTCACATGGACACAGCGAGGGTGTTCTCAAAGCAGTGACGGCGCTAAAGAAAAAATATCCTGCGGTGCCGGTTCTGGCCGGCAATGTAGCCACGGCTGACGGAGCTCAGGCGCTTATTGATGCCGGCGCCGACAGTGTCAAGGTTGGTATCGGTCCGGGCTCTATCTGTACCACGCGAATCGTGACCGGCGCCGGTGTGCCTCAGGTGACGGCAATCATGAACGCTGTCTCGGCAGCGGCCAAGTCCGGCACTCCGGTCGTGGCCGATGGCGGAGTGCGCTTCTCGGGTGACGTCACCAAGGCTCTGGCCTGCGGTGCGCAGGCGGTTATGATCGGGTCGTTGCTTGCCGGCACTGAAGAATCGCCCGGCGAAACAGTGCTGTTTGAGGGACGTTCGTTCAAAGTTTATCGGGGTATGGGGTCTCTGAGCTCTATGAAGAAAGGTAGCAAGGATCGCTATTTTCAGGAATCCGAAGAGGACGCCGGCAAACTGGTGCCGGAGGGAATCGAGGGACGGGTGCCGTACAAAGGTTCCCTCGGCGAGTCAGTCCATCAACTGGTGGGCGGACTGAGAGCCGGCATGGGTATATGCGGCGCAGCCGACCTGGCTCAACTGGTCGCCAAGGCTCAGTTGGTGCGGATAACATCAGCCGGAGTTACCGAGTCGCATCCCCACTCGGTGCCGATAACCAAGGAAGCGCCCAACTATCGGCGTATGTTTTGAGTGGGGACGGCTATTATTGGAATGTTAGTGTTTTTTGGTTTGTAGACATTGGCTTGATAAAGCAGGAGAAACAGTCGCGCTTTAGATGAAAATTTGAAGTGAGGAAAGTCCGAGCTCCAGAGAATCAGGGCGCCCGGTAACACCGGGGCGGAGTGATCCGACGGAAAGTGCCGCAGAAACTATACCGCCCGCCGCGTGCGGGTAAGGGTGAAAACGTGGTGTAAGAGACCACGGCCGTCGGCAGTAATGTCGATGGTGGGTAAACCCCGCCTGGAGCAAGGCCAAATAGGGGAAGAGGGGTTGATTCGCCCCGCTATCATTCCCGGGTGGGCCGCATAGAATGGCCGGGCAACCGGTTCATCAAGATAAATGACTGTTGGTCCTGCGTTCTGCGGGATTACAGAACTCGGCTTACCTCCTGCTTTCCAAGCCTCCAAAATTCTGGAGGCTCTGATGAGCTTTATAAAACGGACCACACCATTGAAGTGGGTGCTGGCTCCGGAACCGGATAAGGAGCACATTGCCGCCCTGGTTGCTGAGTGCCATCTGCCGGATCAGGTCGTCAAGATTCTGATCAATCGTGGCCTTGACAATTCCGAAACGATCAACCGGTTTCTCCATCCGCAGTTGAGTGATCTGAGAAATCCCTTTGATATGACCGGCATGGAGGATGGCATCCAGCGCGTGACCCAGGCCTTCTGCAACAATGAGAAGATGATCATCTACGGTGACTACGACGTGGATGGTATCACGGCCACCACTCTCTTGTATATGGTGCTTGGTAAGCTCGGCGGAAACGTTGATTATTACCTGCCCAACCGTCTGGTCGAGGGCTACGGATTGTCCAGGGATGGGATCGATGAGGCCAAGTCGCGTGGAGTCACGCTGATTATCACCGTGGATACCGG
>DAOVOW010000160.1 GCA_030629485.1 bacterium | reverse complement strand
GTGGCTTTCAAGGGCGTGGCTGTGGCAATCTCAATTCGTTGGTAGACAGCGCCAGAGAGATTGCCGCGCTCCCAACGACACGAGTGTCTTCGGTCGCTCGCAATGACGAGGAAAGGAGCTTTTTCAACACTCACGAACGTCCGGGCCACCCGCCACTGACGTTGGCGAGTTTGGTTGCGTCATTCCCGCGAAGGGGCCTATTGAAAAAGTCCCCACGCATAGTTGTGGCAGGTCTTGCGAATCCGTGCAAGCGGATTTGTGTGACCTGCCGCTCTTGTCTGACATGTACTTATTTGTCAGGTCACAATCCCGTTTTCACGGGATCAAGACCTGACACAACGGCACAAGGGGTTTTTCAACAAGCCCGAAAGCCGGAATCCAGGATATTGAGAAGACTGGACCCCGGCTCTCGTGACAAGAGGAAAACCGGGGTCACCGGAGGAGAGAATCCGGGTCGAAAACAACACCACGTTTCGCGCATTCTTCTGCCTCTTTTCATTAGACATCCACTCGGCTCACTACGTCTCTTAGTGTGCCCCGTCATGCGGGCTGTGTCGGCGACCATTCGGCTTACGGGCGCAAGTCCAAAAAAGCCTGGGCAGCCCTTGACAACCCGAAAGGCATTGTGTAAGTTGGCGAGTTGCTTTTTTGAAGGCTAACGATGGTGTTCGCATTTCGTTAGAGCAACACTAATGATCCGGTTCTGAGAGGGTCGAGATCGACCCGCTAATCGCCGGAGCAACGACTGAGGATTTGGATGGGAAACAAAATGTTTGGCTTTCTTAATATGATGGAGACAAGAATGGGGATAGTTAAGGTATCGGCAGCGGGTTTGGCTGTCCTATTGCTTCTGTCTTCGGGAATCGCGGCGAGTGGCTTCGAGGCGCTCGGTGTGGGCGCCAAGGCTACCGCCATGGGCGGCGCATTTCGCGCTGTAGCCGACGACTGGAGCGCCGCTTATTATAACCCGGCCGGCTATGCCGACTTACTTGACAACCAACTGGGGGCCAATCTGGCCTTGTTCCAGTACCGTAATGAGATCACACCGAGGTATTATTGGGACGCCCCGGATAGTCAAAACGCTTCGGGTATGATGAACGGTCGACCGGGCTACAATTTCGATGAAGTCCTGAACAATCCGTCAGCCGGTCTGGCCTTGCGCCTTCCGGTTTTCGGCGAGTCGGTGTTCGGGCTTTCGATCTACCAGCCATTCGATTATAACGTTAAATGGAATCTTTACCAACCGCTGACCACGTACAACAGCAAGTTGACTCTTCCGGGCAATCAGTTTCAGAACAATTTCGATATCGTGGCCTTTCAACTAACAGCCGCCCGCGAGTTTGTTGAAGACAAGCTATCGCTGGGGGTGGGCTTGCAACTCCTGAGGGCTGATCTACTGTATACCAATGTTCTCTTTCGCACCAATCCCTACCTGGCTCGCGATCCCGGCTGGGAGCCGGCCACTCGCCCCTGGGAGAAAGTCACCCAATGGACCTCGAACGATGGAAAGGGGTGGGGATTCGGTTTGAACCTTGGGGCTAAGCTGAAACCAAGTGAAAACATGACTCTGGCGGCTACCATCGCAGTGCCGGGCGACATTACCGTCAAGGGTGAAAGCTCGCTGGAGTTCTATATGCCCGAATACTACGCACCGGTATCCTACTATGGTACGGTTGAACACATGCTTACAGCCGGCAGTAAGATTGTCGACTCGGCGGATTACGAAGCTACCCTCAAACTGCCGCCTTCGTTTGGCCTTGGCATGGCCTACCAGGCGTGGGAGAAACTGCTGGTCGCTGTTGACGCGGAGTTTACGCTTTGGTCTCGATTCGACGGGTTCAATTTCGTATATAGTAACCATCGTGGGCTGAAAGGTCCGGCTGACACCGCCGCCGACATGCGGGAGTTCTTCACGTCCGACATCGTCCAAAGTGTCGACTGGTCTAACACCATCGAACTGATGGCCGGGGTTGCCTACGATTACTCCGACTTCGTCACACTGTTGGGCGGCGTGTCGATGGATCAGTCACCGGCCCGGAAGAATGAACAGTTTCATCCGTTGTTCTTCGATCTCGGCACGAAACTGAGCCTCAGCACGGGACTGATTTTGCATCTGGAACAGTGGGATCTGGGCATATCCACCAGTTACACTCGGTATCCTGACGCCAGTGTGGAGGAGTTGGAGGATATCGATGGGGACGGTCACCCGGAAAATTTCGCCGGTGACTTCAAGGGTGCTACTTACCAGACGGTGTTTTCGTTCAACTATCGCTTTTGAGGAGATCAGAGATGGCAAGAAAGACGATGTTCATACTGTCGATAGTGATATTGGTCCTGACCTTTGTCTGGAGTTGCTCTGATAGGGAATCTGTGTTCGATACGAGCGATATCACCACCGGGGGTATATCTCCGAAGAATCATGTTTTTGTTGATGAGCTTTTGATGCAGCTCCGCAACCAGTTTCAACTCATTCGAATAATGATCTATGTGCCGCGAGCATCGTTTCCGGCGTACTATGGTGGATCAGGCGCCACGGAGGTGCCACTGTTGTTACTGTTGCCGCCGCACGATGAGGACGCCGATTTCTATCTCAACCATGGTTTGAAAGATCTGGCCGATGAAATGATATCCACCGGCGAGATTGAGCCGATGTATATCGCCACCATACCATCTGACCCGGCCAAGGCTTTCGGAGGCTATTTCTATGCCAACTCAAGCTATCCGGCCGGAGATTACGATGCTTTAATCGGCAGCACCCTGGTCGATTACATCAGCAAGACCTGGGAGCATCCGACTGCCGATCCTTCTCAGAGAGGAATCGGCGGCGTGGGTACCGGCGCGTACGGCGCCTTCCGGGCGGCCTTGACCAGTCCCGGTACCTATTCGTCGATCTCGGTGGCTGATGGTCCGTTGGATTTCGATGGTGCCCCCGGCCACGGCAGCGGACTGGAGGATTTGATGCTGTATGTCGTCCAACAGGAACAAACCGACCTGGTTACCGATTCACTCTTCCGTGCGGATTTCGACAGTTCCAGTAGTTATCCGGTGTCGCGGATGTTTATTGGCGGTGCCATGGCCTTCTCCCCGCATGATACGTTGCTGGACTATGAAGTCAGACCACACACCAACGCCAGCGGCTATTCGGAACTGCTGATAATAATCGACACCGTAACGCGTGGTAAGCCGGGTTATGCAATTCTGGATAATCACACGTTTATCGAACATCTCGTTATGGAAGATGTCCGCAACTTTGATTTCCATCTGCCGTTTGATCACACCGGACAACCGTACCAGCCGATCTGGGATCTCTGGCTTGACGACAATCTCGAAAACATAGGAACGGGTAACGAGTTGGATGGTGTGGCTATGTGGATCGCCACCAGTCCGGAGACACAGTACGGATTCCATGATCAGACTATGTCTTGGGTTGAGACCCTGGAGGGTCGAGGTTATACGCCGACAGTCAGGGAATACACCGGCTACGGTGGTAATCCGGCGACATCTCACGAATATATTTACGAATTGCTGCGCGAGATACTGAAATTCCACTCGGATAACTTCAAGGCAAACGCGTCCGGGAACTGATTCGAATCATGAATGTTACACCCGGAGACAAAGGGTCTCCGGGTTTTTTTTGAGATGACTGACACCGATACTACATACGATCTGCTTTCAGTGGGTGCGCATCCGGATGATGTCGAAGTCGGTACCGGTGGTGTGCTGATCGGCCTCGCCGAGCGAGGCTATCGCTGCGGCATTGTGATTCTGACTGAGGGGGAGATGGGAACCGGCGGCAACGCCGAAATCCGGTCGCGGGAAGTTGCCAGAGCAGCGGAGATTCTTGGCGTCGACATAGTCCGGACTTTTGACTGGGGTGATACTCGTCTTGAAGACAGCTACCAGCACCGCCTTGACCTGGCCGCCGTTATTCGGCGCACTCAGCCGAGAATCGTGCTGGCTCCATACCCGCGTGTGGGACATGGCCGTCGCCAATCGCACCCGGACCATGTTGCGTCCGGCATCATCGCCATCAATGCCGCCAACCTTGCCTCACTGAAGAAAGCCGATCTGCCGGGCGACCCGCATCTGGTAAAGCGGATTTTTCACTATTTCCTGCCGCCACGAGTATCGCCCAACTTCGTGGCCGACATCACGCCGTACTTCGATCAGTGGATCAAAGCACTCAGCGCTCACGAATCACAGTTTCTGAATCCGGACAAGGAAAAGGACTATATCGATACACTCACGTCGATGGCGCGATCATTTGGACTGCAAGCCGGGTGCAAATACGGCCAGGGATTCTACGCCGTCGAGCCAGTCCTGGTGCCCGACATCATGACGCTGGTGGACGAGAGCTGATCTCCGCCTGAACGATCTGTACCGGGGGACGAAGCCTCCCTTTCTGTCATCCAAAATGCGTAATAATCCGGCAGCCTCCGGGAAAGTGGTCAATTAGCGGTTTGCAGTGATGTTAGTCCGAGACCATCCGCTGGCGTAGCACTTCAAACGCCTGGGTTATATCGGCGATCAGGTCATCAACGTCCTCCAACCCGACCGACAGACGAATCAGACCATCCGGCTCGTGATCTCGACCTTGAAGATGCGTTTTGGGTGCGGTCAGGCGACTCGCCTGACGGCCATGAAGTTCGAAGGCAGGCGTCGGGCGGGGTCGCCCGACACCCACGCATTTTTCACGCGTCTGTCAACCATCTCTTAGTCGCGGGAGATTTTCAGTATCTCGTATTTGATGGCGCCGGCCGGAACTTTTATGTCCACTGTTTCGCCAACAGCTTTGCCCAACATGGCCGCCGCTACCGGTGACTTGACCGAAATAACGTCGTTGTCGACGTCGGCCTCCTCGGGCGGCACGACGGTGTACTCGATCTCCCCGCCGTCGCCAAGGTCCTTGACCAGCACTTTGGCGTACAGGTAGACCTTATCGGTTGGGATGGCCTCGGTGTCGATGGGCCGCGCCCGCGAGAGGCTTAATTCCAGATCGGAGATTTTTCGCTCTAGATGGGTCTGCGTCTCCTTGGCGGCGTGGTACTCGGCGTTTTCGGAAAGGTCGCCCAGTTCTCTGGCCCGTTTGATTTCAGCGACTATCTTGGGGCGCTCTTCAAACTTCAGGCGCTTCAATTCCACCTCGAGCTTGATCAAGCCCTCTTTGGACATGTAAATCGGTTCAGTCATAGTGGACCCAATATAGCCAACTATTGACCTTTAGGCAAGTCACCGCCACCCACGTGGCGCGAAAATAACACGAACAAAATCAACGACCAGAGCAGCCCAGGGAAAATCGGCTCGACTCCCCACCAATAAACCCCATCGGCGTTCGAAAATTGTGACAGGTACCAGACCAGCGAAATTGACCCACTGGACACAACTGACAGAAACGCGGCGCGCGGCGGCAGTCGCCTTCGACCCACGAATGCGAAAAAGACCGGCACTAACAGGGCGGGAGTACCAATCGAACCGAGAGCGTGCCAGATGTCGACCACCGAACGAAAGAACAACGCCATGACGACGGCCAATATTGTAGATATGAACAGTCCCACGCGCGTATGGAAGTTGATCCGGGATTTTTCGCCGGGTCGGAGGCGCGGAACCATAT
>DAOVOW010000135.1 GCA_030629485.1 bacterium | reverse complement strand
CAGAGCCAATACGGTGTAACCGTCGCCGAGGCAGTCCGTGCCGGCGCGCCAGAGGTAGAACAGAAGGGTCAGGGTAGCCACCAGACCGCCGGTGACGATCCAGTAAACGGTGCTGTTTATCGGATCGGCAGAATCGACGTCGTGCTTACAGTAACGATGGCAGAGTATTGACAGGCCAACGAGCAGCAGGGCACCTCCAATGAACAGCGCCCAGGGCACGCTCGCCGGATAATAAGCCCACAGGTTCAGGCCCCAAATTCGATGTTGCGGAAAGGACGCGGCTGCGAGAAAGGCGATCAGCAGGATGGAATATGCAGCGGCGGCTGTGTTGAACGGGCTAACTATCTTTTTCATGTCGCTGGACATTCTCGATATCTGTGCCGTCGGGCGTCTCTGCCTGACGGCTCCCACAACGTCTTGACAGGTGTCGGGCCGAGACACCCGACACCACGGTTTAGTAGAGATTGCCGCGTCGTCCGCCAGGGGCGGACTCCTCGCAATGACGGCATTACGGTTTTTCAACACTCCCTGCGCGTCAAACTTACCGTAGTCTATTCCTCCCTACGCTCAAAGGCAAACGAAAAACCCTCCGCTATTACCAGGGAGGGTTCCGCATCTGTGAAAACGTCGAGATCGTCAGCCGTAGATCTCAGCGTTGTTGCACTTACAAACTCCGATATTCTGGGCCCGCATTTTCCAGCCGCCCTTGTCGCTTTTGACCGCTTTCATAAACTTGACGAACTGGATAGGTTCTTCGCAGACCGGGCAGGTCATAGCGTAGGTTCGTTTGTTGGCCTTGTCGGCGAACGACATTTTCTTAGCCATGGGAGAAAGATTCCTCTATATTCAATGATTCTTCTTTTTCGAGCTTTCTCAACTCTTCTGTAACCGCCACAAGCAGTCGGGTGGTTTTCCGAAGGATACCAAACTCCTCGTTCTGCTCAAAAAACGGCGCCGCCTTTTCAAACTGTTCGGCTGCCGTTTCATAGTCTTTATCTTTCAGGGCCGCAAGTGCCTGAAAGTAAGCTTTTTCCGCCGGCTTAAGCATACGACGAGGCCTCTTTCTGGAGCCGTTCGGCCTCCCTGAGTCGCTTCACGTACGGCTCGACTTTGTAGCCGCCGGACTTCAGATAATATATGATAAAGGCCGACAAAAGCAAGGCCTCTCTGTTTTTCTGTATTTCGGCTGACTTCAAAGATTCACCCAGGACCGACAGCAAGTGCTTGCGTCCGGCCGACATTTCGAGAAAGAGGCCCGAGGCTCGGGCCAGGGTTTTTCCAAACAGGCTGATCGAATCATCCTCAGGTTTCTTTGATTCGGGGCCGCGCTTGAGAGTAACCGAGCGCCTCGACCGCTGCGCCGCCTCTTCCCAGCGATCGATCTCGGATGCAATCTTGCGCCCTTCCGGCGAACCGGCGTTCCGGTTGAACCCATCTTTGATTTCATGCAGGATTCGGCCGATCCGATCGATATCGCCCGGCCTCAGGTCACCCTGCTCAAGCTGCTGGTTGTGCCGCGCGAACCATTCGCCGACCGCTTCCCCGGTTGTGTCGCCGAGTTCGTTTCGCGCAATGTTATCCAACCGATTGATGTCCTCAAGCACACTGAGGCGTTGCTCTTTTTGCCCAACCGCTCGCTCCAGAAACGACTCGAGCGTTTGCTGAAGCTTCTTGAGAGATTCCGGGTGGCTCAATCAGCCTCCTCGACCAAAGTGCTGGTGATAGCGCGCTTGACGGTACTGCGGCGCGACTTGGCCGTCAGGTAGTCTTCAAACAGCCCGGCCAGACGGTCGGCCATTTGCTCCAGTCGGGGCGATGACGTTTCCTTCTTGCGTTCGGTCTTGGTGATAATACCGGCCAGCTTGAGGTGAGCCAGGACTTTCAACGTCTCCTCGCGTTTGAGAGAACTCAGCTTGCAGATTTCGTTGAGATTGCGACGACCATCGACTAAGGCCATGACGTTCCACTCCTCGGCTTTGAGCGAAACATTGCGCGTGCGTCCCGCCTGGGAAGCGGATATTGTGTATACCGCCTCGAGATCAGGCAGCGTTTCGCGCACCATGTTCATTTCATCGACCCGGCGCAATCCTTCAAGGATCACGTTCTCTACTGAAAGATCGACCGTGATCTCTTCCTCGGTCGGAAATTGATTATCGTAAAACTTGAACGATCCCGTCTGCCATGACAACAGTGAATAAAGAAGTTCCTCAACCTGCTTGGTGACCACTTGGGTGAGGTCGGCCCGATCGATGTAGTCGCGACCGATCATGATCTCCCCGAGACGCTTGCTGTTTTCACTCTTGGCCTGGATACTGACCGCTTCCTGAAGCTGCTGGTCGGTGATGATACCGCGCTCCTTGAGCAGTTGACCCAGGTGAAACGTCTGACGCGGACCATACCCATAGACGACATTGCCGTCCCGGAAGTACACCATCACAATCGAATCGTTTCTCTGGATCCCCAGCGTGCCCGACTTTCGACTGGACGCTATCAGTTGAAGGATTTCAGGTAGTGTAAATCGCTCTATTCGTCCCTGTAAATCAAGATCCATAGTCACATCGTACCCTCGATAAAGAATGTGTCGGGCCGCGCCGTCTCCCGAGCTGCATATCACCCGGCGCACGGTGGTGGCTGCAGACAGACGGTCATACCGATCACCACCGGTTGCCCGACAGATTAATACATGCAACCCATACAGTCAACAACAACTGTCACGAATCATGGGATCGTGCAGGCTTTTTAACTTCTGCCCGGCTGGCTTGTGATCGCTGAATCATCGCATTCTTGGGTGGTGTCGGGCGACCCCGCCCGACGCCTGCTTTCACATGTGATGGCCGTCAGGCGAGTCGCCTGACGGCACCTGAACACACGACAAGGTCATCTCTATTTCGGCGAACCACTGCATTTACTTGTGCGGCTATATGACCGATCACTATATTGACTCAGTAACCCGATGGTGATCATGGACGAACGAATCAAAATACTCAAGCTGACTGAAACCAGAGGCGGCGCCAGACTGACAATTACCGGTGAAGAGAGCCCGCTTCAGGTTTCGCTGGACATGGTTCATCGCCATCGGCTGGTTGAGGGGATCGTCCTGACAAAAGCCCAGGTAGTCACTCTTCGTGAAGAAGCGGCCATGTTCCAGTGCGACCATCTGGCCGCCCGCTACCTGGCCATGCGTGATCATTCGGTCGGCGAACTCAAAGACAAGTTACGCCGCCGTCAGTTCTCACCGCAGATAGTGGCGTCGACGATCAGAAAGTACCTTGAAAACGGCGCTCTCGACGATGCGCGCTATGCCATGATAGTCGGAGCGTCCCTGCTCAAGCGCCGTCCGTGCGGTCGCGGATACTTGTGTGCTTATCTCCAGAAGCGAAAGATCGCCCGCGACCTGGCCGACCAGACCGCCGAGACTTTGCTGAGCCACGAGGACGACACCGAGTTGGCCACCACCGCGCTGGAACAACGCTGGTCTCGCTTCGGCCAATTAGAACTTGAAACCGCCCGCACTAAGGCCTATAATTACCTCGCTCGTCGCGGCTTTGGCTATCAATCAGCCAAGACTGCCTTTGCTCGGCTGTGGCAGAAAACAAATGAGGGATCCGAAGATCAAGACTTCTGAGATCAGACAAGCCTTCCTGGACTTTTTCAAGGCCCGCGATCACCGCATCGTGCCGTCCTCGCCGGTCATTCCCTTCGATGATCCGACTATCCTGTTCACCAACGCCGGCATGAACCAGTTCAAGGATGTCTTTACCGGTCGGCGCAAAGTCGATTACAAGCGGGCGGCCAGTTCGCAGAAGTGCATCCGCGCCGGCGGCAAACACAACGATCTCGACAACGTCGGCTTCACCGCCCGGCACCATACTTTCTTTGAGATGTTAGGTAATTTCTCGTTCGGTGATTATTTCAAAGAAGAAGCGATCCAATTCCACTGGGAGTTGATGACCAAGACGTTCGGCCTGCCCAAAGAGCGGCTGTATGCCACTGTCTACGAAACCGACGATGACGCTTTTGCATTCTGGGAGAAGATCGCGCCGGAGTTGAAAAACGGCCGCGTCCTCCGCTTCGGCAAGAAAGACAACTATTGGAGCATGGGGGATATCGGACCATGTGGTCCCTGTTCGGAAATCCACTTCGACCGAGGCGAGAAGTTCGGCGCCGGTCCCGACGATGTCGTCAATGGCGAGACCGAACGATTTGTCGAAATCGGCAACCTGGTCTTCATGCAGTTCGACCAACTCCCGGATGGAACCATCGTGCCTCTGCCCAAGCCCTCGGTCGACACCGGCTCGGGATTAGAGCGAATCACAGCGGTCGTGCAGCACGTCGACAGCAATTACGCCATCGACCTGTTTCAAGGCCTGATCGCTGCCATCTCTGACGTAACCAGCGCGAAGTACGCCGACCATGTGGTCTCGCATCATGTTATCGCCGACCATCTGCGGGCGTTGACCTTTGCGCTTGCCGACGGCGCCGGTATCTCCAACGAGGGTCAGGGTTACGTGCTGCGTCGCATCCTCAGACGCGCCGCACGGCACGGACGATTGTTAGGGGTGCAAGAGCCGTTCATCTATCGATTGGTGCCGACGTTGGTTGACGCTATGGGCGAAGCGTTCCCGGAGATACGCGAGAAGCAAAGCCACATTGAGAACGTCATCAAGGTCGAGGAAGAGTCGTTCTTGCGCACGCTCGACACCGGGCTGCATTTGTTCGAGCAAGTTGCAAGAAAAGTGCGAACTACCGGCGGCACGGTTATCGACGGTGCGGATGTGTTTAAGCTGTACGACACCTACGGCTTCCCTTACGACCTGACCGACATCATGGCCTCGGAGCAGGGCATGACCCTTGACCAAGCGGGTTTCGACAAAGCGATGGCGCGGCAGCGCGAGCAGTCGAAGGGTGATGGAGGATTCAAGGACTTCACGTGGATCATAGGGAATCGTCCTCATTATCGTGCCCTTGAGTTGAAGTCAACCGAGGTCATTCGAGATCAACTGGAAGTCACTGCAACTTTGAAGGACAAACAGTTGATAAGAGACCAATCCCATGAGCGAGATTATGTAATACTCATTTTGGATAAGACACCGTTCTACGTCGAATCCGGAGGTCAAGCAAGTGACACCGGCCTCATTAAAGCGCCGAAGGCTGAGCTGGGGGTAGAAATGCTCACTCATCACCGAGGTTGGTACTTGCATCACGGCTTTATTACCAAGGGAACGTTTGAGGCTTTTGAGACGGAGACGTTAGTCACCGCCTGCGTCGACTCCGAACGCCGTTGGGATATCATGCGCAATCACACCGCCACACATCTGGCCCACGCAGCACTGCGAAATGTCCTGGGAACTCATGTGAAGCAATCCGGTTCCTACGTGGGACCCGACCGCTTGCGGTTCGATTTCTCCCATCATCAGCCGATGACACCCGGAGAGATTCAGCAGGTCGAACAGATCGTTAACGAGCAGATATTACAGGGCACCGACGTCGGCACCGAAGAGATGGATATCGAGTCGGCCCGCAAATCCGGGGCGATGGCGCTGTTTGGTGAGAAGTACGAAGACACGGTGCATGTCGTGTCCATTGCCGATTTCTCGAAAGAACTGTGCGGCGGCACCCATGTCGACAACACCAGCCAGATCGGACCGTTCTTCATCACACTCGAGACCGGTATCGCGTCAGGGGTGCGTCGACTTGAGGCGATCACCGGTCGTGAAGCGATCAAGCTGATGCTCGATGCCAAGCACTTCCAGGTGGATGCCGCGCGGCTCCTGGGCCGCACCGAGAGCGAAGCGCTCGACGGTCTGCAACAACTGAAAGAAAGCAACCGCGCCCTGGAAAAAGAAATCAGGAAGGTCAAGGCCGAGATGTTCTCAGGCGGCGCTCAGTCGGTTGGCGAACGCCGAAAAATAGGGCCGGTGGACTATGTCACACATGATTTCGGTCCCAGCGATCGTGATGTAATGGCCGGATGGGTGGACAGCGAGAAGTCGAGCAACGGGCCTGTCGTGGTGCTGGCTTTCGGTACCATTGCAGAGAAACAGAAGGTCATGGTCGGCGCCAGTGCAGAGGCAATAGGT
>DAOVOW010000064.1 GCA_030629485.1 bacterium | reverse complement strand
CTTGGCTCCTATTCCAAAGAACCAAGATAACAACTCTGTATACCATGTCCTGAAAGAACATGTACACTATGTCATGATACTGTACAGTCGGGCGACCCCGCCCGACGCAGGCAAGCCTGTTTTTCGCGCTTCGCGCGCCGTCACTCTATGTCAGGATTTGTCAAGTAATCCTCGGCTCCGATTGTGAGGCCGTAAGGCGAGTCACCTTGCGTCGCCCCAATGAACGCGGCCGGCGGAGACAAGCCCCGCCGCTACGCGAGAAGAATTGCAGCTTCTGAAACAACCTCAATCCACCAAGCCTCATCTCTATGGGGGAATATCCGTCCGTACCTACTGATAAGGACGGCTAACTTGTCGATAATAGGATAACGGGAAGACCCAGCAATCCCAGAAGGAGAAGCTACGATAACTGCGACTTCAATAAACGGCACCGCTCTGGATGTCGGACGTTTAGCCAAAGATGCCGTGTTCTCAATTGCCCAGGAGGTGGCGCGGGTTTCTGGGCATGGTATCCGGGCTGCTATCCTGTGGGCGTTTTGCGTAGCATTGATTGGCCTGACTGTTGCCTATGCAGAAGCCGACGTTTTGTTCGCCATACCGGCTTTGGTCTTGATAGCGCTATAGTGCGAAGATTGCGAGTCAACTTCGATTGCTGTTAACTAAACAGGAGCGTGTTATGAATAACCATGACCTCACTCAGGTTGAACAGAAACTCAGGACCGCCAGACTTATCGCCAAGATGATGGTCGCCACCGTCTTGATTGGCGCCCTGGCAATTGAACTCCTGGACGCCTACGGTATGATCTCAGTCGAATTCGAGAGACCACCGCAAACTACCCACTATATGTTGTATGGTCTATTGGGGTTTACAGCATTCCTTTTCATCGTGATGCTGTCTGTCCGCAAGAAGTTCTTCTCATCGTCCATTGATAAGGTGTTTACCGTGTCCCTCGGTCTGTGTGCGGTGTCAGAGTCACTCGCCTTTTCCGGGCTGATGCTGTACATGCTTCAAGGGAGCACAGCGAACTACCATCTGTTTGCCGGTATCTCTCTCTTCTTTTTCTACGTTTCTTACCCACGTCTCGAACAATGGAAGACATGGATGCGACAGGAGCCGGAAAAGGAAAGAAAGACGGGGCTGTTCAACAGAATAGTGAAAGAGTCGGGCAATAAGTTGGTTTACCAGAGGTTCGGAATAGCGCTGCGGCTGATTGGAGCAATGTCGTTGGCCCTATTCCTGACCCTACTCATAGTTGCTATCCGGGCTGACTTGCCGGCCAAGTACTACCTTTTCTTCCTGACGATGGGGCTTCCATTGCTGCTCCTGACGTTTGTGAAAGGCGCCATCGAAATCGACAGATCGCAGCGGACAGTCACCAGTTGGTGGCAGATTCTCAGATACAAACGAAGCAAAGTGCATCGGCTGGACGAGTTCCACAACGTCAGACTGACGGTGCGATTCGGGGGGCAGCATGGACCTACCTATGCCATCGTTCTATCCGGGCCCGCCACGAAAGTAGATGTTTATAGTTCACGATATTACGACGACGTAGTAAACAAAGCTAAGGAACTTGCTGATTTCCTCAACTTGGAATTAGTGGACGAACAAGGCGATGATGCTCCCAAGGCGGATTGGAGGATGAGTCTGTTCTCCTCCGGGAGATGAGATCGGATCATACAGACTGGAGCATGGGTCCTAATGCTGCTGGTTGTCTTGACCGGGGTTACTGTTGTAAAAACCGCAGGGGTTTCGACCTACGAAAACACGTGGATCTAAATGATCTCCGCCGCCTCCACTATCCGCTTCGTGTCCCGCGCGATGACCAGTTCCTCGTTGGTCGGGATCACCATCACCTGCACCTTGCTGTCGGTGCGAGAAATGACGACTTCACCGCCGGACACATCGGAGTTCTTTGCTTGATCGAGTTCCAAACCCATCCAGCCCATATCTTCACAAGTCTTAGCTCTAACGGTGGCTGAGTTCTCGCCGGCGCCGGCGGTGAATACCAGAGCATCCAGACCGCCCAAAGCGGCCGTGTAAGCGGCGATATACTTCTTCAGACGGTAGCAGTAAACATCGATAGCGAGTTGCGCGTTGGTGTTGCCCTCAGCGGCGGCCTCCTCGATATCTCTCAGATCAGATGAAACGCCGGAAATTCCCGATAGACCGGAGTGCTTGTTCAGGAGAGTGTTGGCCTCGTGCAGGTTCAATTCCTCCCGCGCCATCACGTGCAGGATGATGGCCGGGTCAAGATCACCGGACCGAGTGTTCATCATCAATCCCTCCAGCGGCGTGAAACCCATGGAGGTGTCAACCGACACGCCCTGATCGATGGCCGCTATCGAAGCGCCGCCGCCAAGGTGACAAGTGACAATCTTCAACTCACTGATCGGCCGTTCCATGATTTCAGCGGCGCGGTCGCTGACGTACTTGTGCGAGGTTCCATGGAAACCGTAGCGGCGAATACCATAGCGCTTGTAAAGCACATACGGGATGCCGTAAATATATGCGCGGGGCGGCATCCGATGATGGAAGGCGGTGTCGAACACCGCGACGTGGGGAATACCCGGGAGCGTTTTCATGGCGGCGTTGATACCGCGGATGTTGTGCGGATTGTGCAGCGGCGCCAAATCGATCAGCGCCCGCAATTCGCCCATCAGGTCCTCCGTAATCCGAACCGAATCAGTGAACCGTTCGCCACCATGAACGACGCGATGCCCAACCGCATTGATCTCGGATTTGTCCTTGATAACACCGTGATTCTCCGACAGAAGCATCGACACCACGTACTCAATCGCCTGGATATGATCGAGAATCTCGGCGGAGACCTTGACTTCAGCGCGGTCATGCGGCTTGTGTGCAATCAGAGCACCGGCCATGCCAATCCGCGAAATATTACCCTTCGCCAGCGCCAACTCGCTTTCGGCATCGATCAACTGGTACTTGACCGATGATGACCCACAGTTGATGACCAGAATCTTCATAACGTCGTCCCTCCCTGGGCGCTGCCACCGCCCGGTGAATCGTCATCGATCCGGTTCCCTTCCTCATCATAGCGGAAAAATCCTCGGCCACTCTTGACTCCAAGCCGTCCGGCGCGGACCATTTTTCTCAGCAGCGGGCAGGGGTTGTACTTATGTTCGGAAAGCTCCGCCAGGAGATTCTCCATCCAGGACATGACGACATCCAACCCCATCAGGTCCGCCAAAGCCAGCGGTCCCACGTTGAACCCAAAGCCCAGTTTCATCGCCCCGTCTATATCTTGAGCGCTGGCGACACCCTCCATCAGGACATGCATGGCTTCGTTCAACAGCGGCACGATGATCCGAGTGGTCACGTATCCGGGGTACTCATTGACGGTGATCCATTTCTTGTCCAGCAATTCGGCGAAAGCCACCGCCTTCTGGAAAGTCTCATCATCAGTCTTGAGTCCTTTGACAATCTCCACCAGTGGAACCTTTGTGACCGGGTTGAGAAAGTGCATACCGATGATTTTCTCCGGTCGCTCGGTCGCTGCCGCCACCTCCGAGATAGAAAGCGTACCCGTGTTGGTAATCATCAGTACATCCTCATGGCAGAAGGAATCGAGCTTTGCAAACAGGTCGCGTTTCATATCGAGGTCTTCGGGAATGCACTCCATTACGATTTCGGCATCTTCCGCTTGTGTCAGATCCGACGATGGAAAGACGCGAGCGAGGATTGCTTTCTTATCTGACTTGGTCAAACCCCACTTGTGTATTTCGCGGTCCAACGATTCGGAGATGCCTCTGATGCCGCGTTCGGCCAGCTTGGTTGTTTTGTCAACCAGCGTCACTTCCTCACCGGAGGTGGCTATGGCCTCGGCCAAGCCCTGACCCATCACGCCGGCGCCGATTATGATGATTCTTGTTGCTGCCATCGTCTTCCGTCATCCTTCTTTGTCATTTTCGTTCAGCCGTATTCCACCAGGATTCGGCAAGGCCAAATATAGTCGCTTCCACGGCCGCCGCAACTGCATTTTAAGCATATAATCGGCTGAAGGGGTCAAAAACTGGGCTGTTCTTTAGTTTAATTGTACAATCTACGTACGGGATGGACCGGTTCAAATAGTTTGACAGCAGGCCTTCAAGCGGCTATCTATCGATAGACAACAGAGGCCAAACATAGCGGGAGACAACATGTTTCACCACACCAGAACAGTCATTGCAACAATTGTCATTTTGATTCTGACGGCGTCCCAGGTCGCAGCGCTTGGGCGTGTCGCCCGACGCTATAACGTTATGGACCTCTACGGCGGTACGTCCGGCCCGGTGGGCAAGTACGACGGTCTGGCCGGGTTTGTCGATTTCACGGACGCTGATGATCGACCGGCCGATGTCGACGGTGATGTGCTGTATGACCCGACGTTTCACCTGGGAATAAACTACGGCCAGCTTCGCAACAACAGGATGCTCGTCACGGTAGGCTTCCGCTGGACAAAAATCGAGGCTATCAATCTGCTGGGTCTGAACACGGTACGGAGAGAAGGTCTGGCTATTCTTCTTGATCCCAGAAAACCGAGCATCAATCAGTACGACCTTGATTTCGACTTCAACTATATGTTTCTCAGTATTGCCCAAGGAAGCTTTGCTCCTTATGTCAGGGTCGGATTCAGGGCGGGATTCACCTCTGTTACGGCCAAGGGGTTCGAGTCAGAGTCGCGCCTGAACACGGTACTGGCAGCCAATTTCGGCGCCGAGTTGAAGCTTTGGGAACATGCCCAAAAGCGGGCATTTCTGACTGTCGCCTCGGTCAACAGCTATGACCTGCTGTCAACCGGGGATCGGCCCAGGTATTTCAACCTCGGCGCAGCGCTGAAGTATTACTTCCGTCCGTGATGAAAAAACGCTGCACCTGGAAAGCGTCAGTGACACCAGAAGCAATTGATTCGTTCTGTCGATAAAGCTATTATCTGGAGGCTTGTGAGAGGATGAGATTCATGTCCAATAATCGGCTCCGCACCATATTCGTTTTTACTGTAACGGCGACCATCTGCGGCTGTGGCTGCAACGGTGATGACCCGCCAAAGCCTCCAGTACCGGATGGTGTGACGGCGGTCAACGGTATGTTCTACAGAGGCAACATGGGCAGTGACGATATGGATCAGCCGTTGGTTTTCGCCGTGGTCGATAACAAAGGTGCGTACGTGCCCGACCAGTGGATACATTTCTCTTTGCCGGTCGGTGACGGCGTCATCTCGGCCGATTCGCTCAAGACCGGCAACGATGGCAAGGCGACGCTGGCGTATACTTTCTCCAGAAGTCTTGGTCACGCGGAGATCAGAGCAATCGCACGCAATCTCGATACTACATACGTCTACCTCAGGGCCAACACTCTCATCCCCGGCGATCACGGACAGGGCCAGTATGTGTTGCTGGATGACACTTATGCTGATGTAGTAGACTACAACGGCCCGCCGGTATCGCTGGACGCCTATACCCAATACGGTATTGTTGTTGCCAATTACGAAGGTCCGTTGGGCGTTTTTGTGGTGCTTTACGACACTAATGAGGACGGCCTGATAGAGGACACTTCGCCGGTTTGGTATGTCGGAGTAGAAGATTCAGTCGTGCCACAGCCGCCTGACAGTACCACCAAGAACACTAGGTACGAAGGCACCACCGCCGACGGTATCGGCATCGGGTCGCACTGGATGGATGACGTTGTACCGGTTTACACCTTCCCTGATTTTGTTGTTGAGGACAATGAAGATCCCGATCTGCCGGCTCACAAGATCATTTACGACTCGCTGCACCTGACCTTCTGGTGCCGCCAGTCCGATAGTACCGCTTTTCAGATAGACATCGCTGAGGAGTTCGACGTTTCGCTCTACGAATCGCCTCCTGTTCGTGAGGCGATTGACAGCGTCCTGGGGCTGGTTGGTCGCGACCTTTGATACGCAGATGTCGAAACTGCAGGAGTTTCGACCAGAACTCGATTTCTGTGCCGTCGGGCGTCCCTGCCTGACGGCTCCCACATAACGTCTTGACAGGTGTCGGGCCGAGACACCCGACACCACGGTTTAGTTGAGATTGTCACACCACGCCAAACAAGTTTGACCGTGCTACCCGTCGACCTACCAGAACTGCAATTAGTGGTGGCCGAGTCTTCAAACTCGGCCACGCGCACGTGCAAAGTCTGAAGACTCTGCGAACACAAACTAACCTATGCGAATTACCGGACAGAATATAAAAACACCCAGCGGTGCTAGCACTTGCACCACCAGGCATTCATTATCAATCCTTGGCCTTCGGATTGATCCTCGCGTTCCCCCGGCGTAGTACAGTAGTCTTGCTTCGTCAATGGTGCCAACGCCCATCACTTACCAACAGTGGATCACCTATCGACGAACTATATCTCCTATCTTTGTCACAATCTTCAAACTCGGAGGTGCTCCATTGCCAGTCATCACATAGCAGCACCTAACCTCAGTAATACAATATCAAGGATCGTGCCAATTGGCGGACTTATTCCGCCGAGGTTATCTTGTTGTTAATTAAGAAGATATGCTTCGACACGAGGCTCCCCGCCTCCGCCGTAGGTAATTATCACCCTATCCGGTCTACTTTGTGAGGGTGAATTCAACCCGTCTCGATGTCGAGATCCTTGATCATCTTGCGCAAGTTTGCCGAGTCAAGACCAAGTTCGCGCGCAGCAGCAGCCACATTACCACCGTGGCGAGCGAGACACTGGATGACCACTAACCTCTTGAACTCTCGTACACGCTCTTTGAGAGCTCTGGGCGAATCGGTACTGGCGCCGGCGTACGACAAATACTGCTGTACTTCAATGCGCGTTATTAGATACGACAGCGAAAGATCGATCAACGATTGGACGGTATCCTGTAGCTGGCGAACATTACCCGGCCAGTCGTATTCAATCAACAGGTCACGCGCCGCCGGCTCGAACACCTTGATTCCGTCGTCCGTCTTGCGGCAATAGTTTTCAGTGAAGAAGTCGATCAAGTCCGGGATATCCTCGCGTCGGTCGGCCAGAGTCGGCACCACGATGCGAATGCCCTTCAGGCGATAGTACAAATCCTCACGAAACTTGCCCTGTGACACCATCTGTTCGAGATCACAGTTGGTAGCGCAGATCACACGAACGTCGACGCGAATCGTCTCCGGTGATCCGATCCGTTGCATCTCGCCGGTCTCCAAAACCCGGAGTAGTTTGCCTTGAGTAGTGATGTCGAGATTGCCGATCTCGTCGAGAAAAACAGTTCCGCCGTGGGCGTACTCGAACATTCCGACGCGGTCGGCGACAGCTCCGGTAAACGACCCCCGCAAATGTCCGAACAGTTCACTCTCCACCAGATCGGGCGCCTTGTGGTTGCAGTTAAAGATGGCCAGGGTTTCGTCCGCCCTTCGACTGCGATGGTGAAGGGCGCGCGCCACCAGTTCTTTGCCGGTACCGGTCGGCCCCAGGATCATCACCTTGTTGTTGGTGGGACCTATCTTCTCAATCATCTGGTAAACATCACGCATCAGCCGGGACCGCCCCACCATGCCGTAATGACGTCTGGCCAACTCGACCAGGTCGGAACTGCTGGTTCTCAGCCGGTGCATAAAAACGGCGTTGCGGACCGACCGGTGAAGCCGGGCCGGCCGTTCGTTCTTGCCGACATAATCGAATGGCTGGTGTTCCGTATCGATATCCCGCTCGGAGTAATCTCCCGGATAGCCGGTGTGGAAGATGACCGGAAGATCGGGGTTGATTTCGCGGATGCGACAGGCCGTCTCCAGACCGTCCATGCGCGCCATCTTGATGTCCAAAACCACGGCATCCAGATCGCCATGCTTGTCCAGCGCCTGCAATGCCTCCTGACCCGAGGCCGCCGCCACCACGTCGTAGTCATCAAGAAACGTCTCGTTGAGTGCTTCCAGGACCAGAGGGTCGTCGTCGACTATGAGAATCTTACCCGTTTTTGCCATTATAATCATCACCCTGAGGCGAGTTAGGCTGAACCGACTTTAGAAATATAACGAAAAGGGCGCCTTTGTCAACCGGACTCTTCAGTTCGATCCGGCCGCCATACATTTCCACGATGCGTTTGACGATAGCAAGGCCCAGTCCGGTGCCACGCGTCGGTTTGGTGCTGTAAAAAGGATCGAAGATTCTCGATCGGTGCTGCTGAGCTATGCCCGGGCCGCTGTCGGCGAATTGAATTCGGAGGTATTCGTTTTCGCCTGCAGCGCTCACATCGATTCGTCGGGACGACACCTCCTCCAGCGCATCCAACGAGTTTACGAGCAGGTTGGAAAACAGGCTGTACAGGTGGTCACTACGACAACTGACAACGAGGTCATCTGCCACCTGCATGCTGACAGTTACGTTAAGATGCTTGATTCGTTCAGAATTCGCCTCGGCCACCTCCTCAAGTACAGGTCGCAGGGTAACCGGTTCAGTTTTCCGTTCAGTATCCAGCCGGGAATACTTGGTAACCAGATCAGTCATCTCGATGGCCCTGCCAACGGCGCTTTCGGCCAACATCAACAGCCGCCGGTTTCGCTCGATGTCATCAAGGGATGAAT
>DAOVOW010000284.1 GCA_030629485.1 bacterium | reverse complement strand
TTGCCGGTCGCTTTGATCACCAGCGCCTTGAGATCGCTACCGCTGTCAAGTGACGCTAAGGCGTCATTGATCTCCTCCATCATGGCGATGTTGAGAACGTTCAAATCCTCACGCTGGAGCGTGATGCAGGCCACCTTTTCGGTTACCTGTAAACTTATGTGTGTATAATCAGGCATTTATGCCTCATGCCTCCCGCTTGATGAGCATGGCCATCGATACACCGCCGCCACCACAGATAGCAGCCAGACCGGTTTCGCCGCCACGTGTTTTCAGTGCGTGATAGAGCGTGACGATGATGCGCGCACCTGATATCCCGGTCGGATGCCCCAGCGCAATAGCGCCGCCATGTACGTTCAGTTTGTTGCGGTCCCATCCCAGCAGCTTTTCGTTGGAGAGAATCTGCACAGCAAACGCCTCGTTCACTTCGATCAGGTCGGGATCGTTAATGGTCATCCCGGTTTTCTCCAGCACCGCCGGAATCGAGATACCGGGACCTTCACCCATCGTCGAGGGCCTAACGGCTATCGAGGAATAGGCGATGAGCGAAAACAGCGGCTTGATGCCCAGCGCGTTTGCCTTCTCTCTATTAGTGAACACCAGCGCACAAGCACCGTCGGACATGCCGCAGGCGTTACCGGCGGTTACGGTGCCGCCTTCCTTACGAAACACGGCCTTCAGTTTGGCCAGCTTCTCTATTGTAGTGTCACGGCGCGGGGTTTCATCTTTGTCAAAGGTAATCGTCTCCTTGCGCGACTTGACTTCCATCGGCACGATCTCTTCGTCGAACCAGCCTTCATCCGTCGCTTTGACTGCTTTCTGATGCGATTCGAAGGCAAACTGATCCTGGTCAGCGCGCGGTATCTTGTACTTGTCGACCAGGTTCTCAGCGGTGGCGCCCATACCCTGTCCAATCAAAGGATCTATCGAGTCGGACCAGCCGTCTTCGAGTTTCTTGTCACCCATCTTGAAACCATTCCAGCGCGCGTTCTTGAGCAGGTACGGAATGGTCGACATCGAATCGAAACCACCGATCAGGACAATCTCGGAATCACCCAGCCGGATCGACTGGCTGGCCAACTGGATAGCTTTCATTCCGGATGGGCAGGCCATATTGATCGTCTGGGTCGGCACCGACTCCGGGATACCTCCCCGCACCGCCGCCGTGCGCGACGGGTTCGGTCCGTTACCGGCCTGACGACAATTGCCGAGGATGACGTCATCGATATCATCAGGCTTCACACCCGCACGTTTCACTGCCTCGGCAATAGCGGCAGCACCGATATCGAAGGAAGCAGTGTTTTTCAATGTTCCGCCGAAACGTCCCATCGGTGTCCGGCAGGCGGATATACAAACTATGTCTTTGAGTTCCATCTATGTTCCTTCCCTTGGTATTGTTTTCAGATATACTGGCCGCCGTCGATTTTGATCACCTCGCCGGTGATGTGGCGCGATTCCTCGCTGCACAGGAACGCAATCACCGAGGCGCATTCCTCGGGCGTGCCGAGCCGAGCCAGGACTGTCTCATCAACCGCCTTCTGTTTTACATCGTCCGACAGGTCGGCCATCATGTCGGTAAGGATCATACCGGGTGCGACAGCGTTGACATTTACCGATGCCCTGCCCAACTCCTTGGCCACCGCCTTGGTCAGGCCGATGATTCCCGCCTTGGCCGCGGAGTAGTTGGCCTGACCGAATTTGCCGCGCAGGCCGTTGATCGAGGTGACATTGACGATCCGACCGGACTTCTGCGTGCGAAAGTGCGGTGCCACCGCCCGGATGAAACTGAAGTAACCTTTCAGGTCGGTGTCCAGCACCGTGTCCCACATTTCCTCAGTCATTTTCCAGACGACACCATCGCGGTTGACGCCGGCGTTGTTGACGAGGATGTCGAGGCGCCCGAACTCGGCCAGCACCTGTTCGACCATCTTGCCGACGTCGTCATGATTGGATACATCGCACTTGATAGCTATCGCCCTGCGTCCCTCGGCGCGAATCTGATCGGCCAGGGTGTTGGCTTCGTCGGCGTGTTTGCGGTAGTTGACGGCGACATCGGCGCCGCATTGGGCCAGATACAGAGCGGTCGCGGAACCGATACCGAGAGATGACCCGGTGACGATGGCCGCTTTGCCAGTTAGATCAAACATATAGTAATCTCCTTAATCGTTCGTGGGCCTCTTGTCGAAAGGCACCCTCTCACTAGCAGGTTGTTGAAAAAGTGCTCTACCATGCTCGATTGCCAACCCACTCGTCATCCCCGCGAAAGCGGGGATCCAGTCTTCTACTGATATATATGGATTCCTGCTTCCGCAGGAATGACAGAAAAAGCAAGGCAGTAACCTCTTTGTCTTCCATCTTGAGTATTTCAACAAGCTGCCAGGCTACAGTAGCCTTCAGTGTTCACCGAATAAGACCGGCCTGCCGGTCACTCCTCCAACTTGGCGCCGCACATGCCGCAGAATTTGTGCAGACCGGGAAGCTGTGTTGCGCCACACTTGGGGCAGGTCAGCTTGTAAGGTCCATACTTGAATTCCGAAGAACCACCTTCGGCGGCTAGCTTGCGCAAACCCATGTAGTCCGACGGGCGTTTCTCGACAAAGGCGGCCATCCCTTCGTTCGGCTCCCATGAAGCGAAATGCAGGGTCAGCCAGTCGCGAGCGTGCCCGATGGTATTGTACCAGACCTGTTCTTTCCAAAAATTGACCTGAGTCTTGGTGTATCGCATGCACTCCGGGAACTTGTTGAGCAGCTTTTTAGCCATCTCAGCGCAGGCATCGTCGAGTTGGGCGCGAGGGACCACCTTATTAACCAGACCCCAGTCGAGCGCCTTGTCGGCGTAGATTTTCTCGTTGAGGTAGAGAATCTCGCGAGCGCGGCGGTCACCCACCACGATCGGCAGCCACTGAGTCGCGCCGCCGCAGGCGACCGAGCCGACATTGGTGCCGATCTGACCGATGTAGGTGTCATCGGCCATGATCGAGAGATCGCAGGCCAGATGCGACTCATTGCCGCCGCCGACCGCCATGCCGTTAAGCCGACAGATGACCGGCTTGCCGCATTTGAAGATGGATTCGATGTAACCGGCGAATATCGCCATGTACTTGAAGTAATCACGCGGCCTTTGTGTGTAGTAGGAGGCGTACTCCTTTACATCACCGCCGGTGCAGAACGCTTTGTCGCCGGCGCCGGTGAAAATGATAACACCGACCGCATCGTCCCAGGCGGCGTCGGTGAAGGCCTGAGTAAGTTCCATCAGGCAGGGTGTGTTGTAAGCGTTGTAGTATTTCGGCCGGTTGATCGTGATGGTTGCGACCCAATCTTTCTTCTCGTAGAGAACTTCCTTGAAACCGTATTCGGCCGGGTCTTTGGGCTGAAAGAACTGCATTTTTCCCTCTTCCATGTTATATGTTTCGCTTTCTTATGTTCAGTGGCTAAGGCATAGTAATTCTGAATGGCCGGCTGGTCCGGCGCAGTCGTTTTCTCTGGTAGTGCTCCAAGTTAGTCAGTCGACCGGGTGAGGGCAAGCGGAATTTGGAGCTGGGACCACCCTAAACAGTGTACCAGCACTATGTAAGACTCCCCAACCGCAGAGCCGTGTGGGTGACCGACAGCCTGGGACTGTTGATAAATCTCAGAAACTGTCCTTGTGCAGGAACCTGGAAGTTATTCGTGTTCACAGCTACGGTTCAGAACCGTGAGCGCTTCAAGCACACCGGCACCGATGGCGTTGGCCTTGTCCGAGATGCGAAAACAGCGCTCTTGCTCGCCACGCGGGTCAATGTCGCCGATTTTCATGCCGGAGGTTACCTTGACTCCACTTTGGAGAAGCCCCCTGACAATACCTCCGATAGATGCCCTGACCGGTATCATGTCCACCCAGCCTACCAAGTCACCGGCAACAACGGTGTCGGCAATCTCGCAGCCACCCACGAACAAGCCGTCGTTCGGCGCCCGCAGCACCCGGTCACGATCAATGCCGTTTACTTTCGCAGGTACGCCCGTGTCCGGCTCGGGGGCGCCGTCGTAAATGACACAACCCAGATTGTCACCGCGG
>DAOVOW010000292.1 GCA_030629485.1 bacterium | reverse complement strand
GGATACGGCAGTGGCAAATCCGAGGTGGCTGTAAATCTGAGCCGACAGTTGGTAAACGCCGGGTCGGCGCCGGTGGCGATTGTTGATCTGGATATCGTCAATCCGTACTTCCGCTCGCGTGAAGCTGCGGAACAACTCGAAGTGTTGGGCATTCGCTGCATCAACCCTACCGGCGGTCAGTACTACGCCGATCTGCCGATCATTCTGCCGGAAGTAAAGGGTGCTATCGAACAGCGGCAGGGAGTACTGGTGCTGGATGCGGGGGGTGACGACGTTGGGGCGCGAGTGTTGGGTTCGCTGGCGAAGTCGTTTGAAGAGAGCAGCTATGAGATGCTGCTGGTATTGAACGGCAACCGGCCGTTCACCGCGGACGTCGACGGCTGTTTGAAGATGATCGATGATATCGAATCGTCATCGCGGCTGAAGTTTACCGGTATCGTCTCCAACACGCATCTGCTGGAGGAAACGACAGCGCAGATCGCTCTTGACGGGCTGAAACTTGCCCGACAGGTAAGCCAACGCTCCGATCTGCCGGTGACATTCCTAAGTGGCCTGCGAGAGATCGTAGAATGCGATGAGTTCGATAATGTGGACGTTCCGATTCTCCCACTGGAGCGTCTTCTGTTGAAACCGTGGGAGAGTTCCGCCGGCGATGAGTAGCTGCTATTACTCAAGGTGAGGTGTATGCCCGGGATTACGATAGACAAAAATCACTGTAAAGGTTGTGAGTTGTGTGTGCGGGCCTGCCCACAGCATATTATCTCGATGTCCAAAGAGATCACGGTGCGCGGGTATTTTTACGCCCGGGTACACGATCCCTCGCGCTGTATCGGTTGCCGCATCTGCGCCCTGGTCTGCCCCGATGTTGCTATCGAGGTGCATGCGCACGGCTTGATATTCGAACTGTTTGAGTACTGACTTAGCGAATTGAGACAGGAAATTTATTAATGGCCAAAGTCCTGATGAAAGGAAACGAAGCGATCGCCGAGGCTGCCTTGCGCGCCGGTGCGGAAGGTTATTTCTGCTATCCGATCACGCCGCAGACAGAAGTGGCGGAGTATCTCTCGAAGCGGATGCCGGAAGTCGGCGGCATGTTTCTTCAGGGCGAAAGCGAACTGGCCGTGGCCAATATGCTCTTTGGGGCGGCCTCCACCGGTAAGCGAGTGTTCACGACTTCGTCCAGCCCCGGCATCAGCTTGATGCAGGAAGCGATCTCCTATATGGCCGGCGCCGAACTGCCGGTGGTGATTATCAATATCATGCGCGGCGGTCCCGGTCTGGGCGGGATCCTGCCGGCGCAGTCGGATTATTTTCAGGCCGTCAAGGGCGGCGGACACGGCGACTATCGCACGCTCGTACTCGCGCCATCGACTGTCCAGGAGGCAGTCGATCTGACCATGCTCTGTTTTTACCTGGCCCAGAAATACCGTAACCCGGTGATGATGATCGGCGACGGCATGATCGGGCAGATGATGGAGGCGGTTGAGTTCCCCGAAAGCTACGAGGAGCCACCCCTGCCGCCACCGGACGAATGGGCGGCCACCGGAGCAAAGGGTCGCAAGGCACGGATTATCAAATCGTTGTTCCTCGACCCGGTGAGCCTGGAGAACAACGTCCTGATTCTGGAGAAGAAATATCAGCAGATGATCCGAGAAGAGGTTCGTTGCGAGTCATACAAAATCAGCGCGAAGAACAAAGTCCTGATCGTCGCCTATGGCACCACGGCGCGCATCTGTCAGACGGTTATCGATGAATTGGAAGCGGACGGCGTGTCGGTGGGCTTGTTCCGACCGATCAGTCTCTACCCTTTTCCGGAGAAAGAGATCCTCAAGGAAGCCACCAGAAAAAACATCAAATCCGTGCTGACGATTGAGATGAGCATGGCGCAGATGATGGAGGACGTCGAAAGGGCGATTCAAGGTCGCCGTCCGGTTCATTTCTACGGTCGCACCGGCGGCATCGTCCCCACTCCCGAGGAAGTGAAAGAGCAGGTGCTCAAGGTGCTCAGCGTTAAACGTCGTTCAACGAAGAAGAAATCATGAGGAGGTCATGGCAGTAGACAGCAAAACCGTTTTCGATCGTCCCGTGACGTTGCGCGATGTCGTGACTCATTACTGCCCCGGCTGTACCCATGGCGTGATACACCGGTTGGTCGCAGAGACGCTGGACGAATTAGGATTGCGCGAAAGAACCTGCGGTGTGGCGCCGGTCGGTTGCTCGGTATTGTGCTACAACTACTTCGACACCGACTTCATGGAAGCGCCCCACGGACGCGCCCCGGCCCTGGCCACCGGCTTCAAGCGGATGCGTCCCGATATGATCGTATTCACCTATCAGGGCGACGGTGACCTGGCCTCAATCGGCATGGGAGAAATCGTACATGCCGCCAACCGTGGCGAGAAATTCACGACTATCTTTATCAACAACGCCGTCTACGGCATGACCGGCGGGCAGATGGCTCCAACGACGTTGCCGGGGCAAATCACGACTACCTGCCCGGCGGGACGGGATGTAAATCACACCGGAGAGCCAATCCGAATTGCTGAGTTGTTGGCGGCGCTGGCCACGCCCGGTTATATCGAGCGCGTAGCCGTGCACACTCCGGCACATATACTGAAGGCCAAGAAGGCTATCAGGAAGGCTTTCACCCTGCAGCGTGACAACAAGTGTTACACGCTGGTGGAGGTGCTCTCCACCTGTCCGACCAACTGGGGCAACACACCGGGTGAAGCTATCGAGTGGCTGGACGAAAACATGATCAAGTATTTCCCGCTCGGTTGCTACAAGGATTACGTCGAACCGGAGGGTAAATGATGCATCAGTACGAGGTCACCTTTGCCGGTTTCGGCGGTCAGGGTATTATGACGGCGGGACAGCTTCTGGCCTACGCCGGGATCGAAGAGGACAAGCAAGTCGCCTGGATTCCATCCTATGGCCCGGAGATGCGCGGCGGCACGGCTTACTGCACAGTAGTGATTTCGGATATTCCGATCGGCTCACCGATCATCAGCAATCCACAGTGTGCCTGCGTTTTTAACCGACCATCGTTCGACAAGTTCACCCCGCTTGTCAAGGCGGGTGGACTGGCTATCGTGAACAGTTCGTTGATCGACGTAACGACCGACCGGACCGACATCGATGAGATTCTCGTGCCCGCCAACGAGATCGCCATGAAAGCGGGCAACGCCAAAGCGGCCAATGTCGCCGTCCTGGGCGCCTTCATCGGCGCCACCGGGATTGTTTCATTTGACACCATCAAGAGGGTCATCAAGGAGAAGATGGCGCGCAAGAAGTCGGTGCTTGAGATCAACTACCACGCGCTCGACGAGGGACGCAAACTGGCCCTAAAGACTCTGGGGAAAAAGGCAAGAGGATGAACCACGATCTGGACAAACTACCCGAGATTTACGAACGGTACCCCAGGACACCGCAGTCATTGATTGCGGTGCTGCAGGACATTCAGAAAGAATTTCACTTCCTGCCATGTGAGGCGCTCAAAAGAACGGCTGAAGAGTTGAACGTGCCGTTGTCGAAGGTCTTTTCGGTATCTACTTTCTACAACGCCTTCAGTCTCCACCCGCGCGGCGAGAAAATCGTCCGCGTTTGCGTCGGCACCACCTGTCACATTCGGGGCGCCAAACAGATTCAGGAGCAACTCGAGAATCATCTGAAGATCAAGGCGGGTGAGACTACTGAAGACATGAAATTCACTCTCGAGGTCGTCGCCTGTGTCGGCGCCTGCGCCATGGCGCCGGTGGTGGCGGTTAACGAGACTTACCACGGCGGCGTGACAGTGGCCAGTTGCAAGAAGCTGGTTAAGAAAGACAAGAAGGGCAAGAAGAGCTGATATGCGTATCGAGACGCCACAACAGTTGACCAGGCTGCGCAAGGATTGCCT
>DAOVOW010000288.1 GCA_030629485.1 bacterium | reverse complement strand
CTACCGGCATCATCTTGCCACACTACGTTATCACCGATATAAAGTCCCCCAAGAAGGCGATCAAGATAGCTTACTCCAGAAGCCACTCGTATTTTTTCTGAAACCATTAAACCCTCATTTCCACCACGTCGTAGCCTTCCTCGGTAGTACGCTGCACAGTGGCCTGACCGTTTTCGAGCGCTTCAAACTTTCGCACGAACATGGCCTGCGGCAGATCAAGCTTCGCAGCCACAACAGTAGGTACCTGGGCGGCATCAGAGTCGATCGCCTGCTTGCCGGCCAGGATCAGATCATACTCACCCAGCTTTTTGAGACCGGCCGCGAGGATACATCCGACCGCCTGCGGATCGGAACCGACAAAGGCGTCATCGGAAAGCAGATAGGCCTCATCAACACCGAGCGCCAGACAGGCGCGCAAAGCCGATTCCACCCGCTCGGTTCCAACGGAAATGACACTGACGGTGCCACCACTCTTCTCCTTGATGCGCAGTGCTTCCTCCACGGCGTACTCGTCCATCGGATTCACCGTACCCGGCCCCTGCGGCAGGACCACCTCGTTCGCGGCTTCATCGACTTTTATCAGCGCTATCTCCGGCACCTGTTTTACTAAGACTACTATGTTCATTTGGACTCCTCAATGCTCAAGCAAAACTGTCTTTTGTCGTCGGGCGAATATGTTACAATCCGTCTCGTTTGTCAAGCGTTGGCCACCGGCGGAGCGTTTGAACTCAACAAGAAAAACCCGCCTTCAGGCGGGCTTTTCAACCATAGGTACTAATGCAAAGAAGTGAGATCTACAGGCGATCTCATTAGCGTCTTTTGCGAGCCGGTTTCCTCTTGGCGGCGGTCTTCTTTTTGGCCACGGTCTTGCGAGCAACAGCCTTCTTCGGTTTGGCCCGGCGGGTGACTTTCCGCTTGGGAGCAGCCTTGCGGGCAGACTTGGGCTTGCTGACACCCAGAACGCGAATCTTGGCCTTGACCGACGATACCGTCCTTCTCAGTTTCCTGGCAATGGCGGTCGCCGTGGTCGTCTTGTAAGCCTTCTTGAGCATGCTGATCTCAGCCGCACTCCACGGCTTTACTCCGGGACGACCCGCCTTTTTCCTGACGGTTTTGCGTTTGGCGGCCACTTTGCGAGTGGTTTTTCTGGGGGCCGCTTTACGAGTTGCTTTCTTTCTGGTTGCTTTGCGCATTAGCCAACGCTCCTGTCAAAAGGTTCACGATTCCATTCGCATCCGACGGATAGGTATACGCACGAGTGGATAGATACCCGTTCAGATGTATCCATAAACGAGAATTTGAAAAACAAGTCAATATAAAACATGTAACAATGTTCTGTTCGAGGTTTGTGCGTACACTTGGTCGAGGGATGCATCCAGGAATATGTGGGCAAACTATGCAGCCTTCGGACATACCGGACGGGTTGTGAGGCGGCTCGCTCGTTTCCAGTAGGTGAGGCTCGAAAGGACAAAGGACCATGGTCCTGTCCGACGATCGAGGGTATCCTTCAGGATCTATCGCGAAGCCGGGAGAGTAGTTTCAGACTGTCAGTGATCCACTCGGATACTTGCCGGTGTGGAGGAGGGAGTCTATGAGCGTGCGATCTGTTTGAGTGCCTCAGCGGCAGCATGCTGTTCGGCTTCTTTCTTGGAGGAACCGACCCCGGAACCTGCTTCCCGGCCGGCCACGATGACAACGATGTTGAATTTTTTGCGGTGGTCGGGACCTGCTTCAGACACTATATCGTAGCGTGGAGCGCCTTCACCGAGCGACTGGGTATACTCCAACAGTTCGCCCTTGAAATTGCGCTGGGCCGACGAATTGGCCAGGTCACCACGACGGGAGTAGATCAGTCGCAGGATGACATCGCGCGCAGCATCGAGACCGCCGTCGAGATATACCGCAGCAATGATCGACTCAAAGGCATCGGAGACAATTGACGAACGATTGCGACCGCCTGCCTTTTCTTCCTCCGGTGACAGCCGCAGATATTGGTTCAAACCGATACTCCTGGCCACGTCGGCCAGAGCCGTTTCGTTGACCAGCTTCGACTTTGTCTGAGTCAGTTCACCCTCGCGCAGATCCGGATCGTCCCTGAAGAGTTGGTCGGCAATCACCAACCCGAGGACCGAGTCGCCGAGGAATTCCAGACGTTCGTTGGAGGGTGAATGACCCTGATCGAATCGAGAGAAGGAGCGATGGGTGAGGCTTAGCAGCAGCAATCCCTGGTCGCGGAAGTGATACCCGAGCAAGTCCTGAACGGCGCTTAGATCAAGCTCGTGTGAACCGTTCGTGGCGGTCCTTCCTATCAGCTTCTTGATACTGTCAAACAGACCCATCAATCTATCTATCGCTATTCAGACTCCCGACAACGAGACTGACATTGTGTCCGCCGAAACCAAACGAGTTTGACATCGCGTATCTCAGCGATACCTCCCGCTTCCCCTCCGTCACATAGTCCAGGTCACACTCCGGATCGGGATACTCGAGATTAATAGTGGGATGGACAATACCTTCGTTGATTGACTTGATGGCAACAATGGCCTCAATGGCGCCGGCTGTACCCAGCATGTGCCCCGACATCGACTTGGTGGAGTTACATGGGATCTCGTAAGCATGGTCACCAAAGACGTACTTAATGGCCTTGGTCTCCGCGATGTCGCCCAGACCGGTGGCGGTTCCATGCGTGTTGATGTAATCGATTTTGTCCGGCGTCAAGCCGGCGTCCTTCAGGGCGGCGACCATGGACCGACGGGCGCCATGACCTTCCGGGTGAGGCGCCGTGATGTGATAAGCGTCGGCGGTCATGCCGGCACCGAGGATTTCGCCGTACATCCGTGCCCCACGGGCGGTGGCATGTTCGTACGATTCGAGAATCAGGATGCCGGCCCCTTCACCCATGACAAAGCCATCACGTTCCTTGTCGAATGGCCGCGAGGCGCGTTCCGGCTCATCGTTGCGAGTGGACATGGCGCGCGCCTGACAGAAACCGCCCATGGAGGTAGGTGTTATCGTAGCCTCGGCACCTCCCGCGACCATAACATCGGCCTCGCCACGCTGGATGATCCTGAAGGCGTCGGAAATGGCGTGGGCCGAAGAGGCGCAGGCGGAAACCGTGGCGTAGTTGGGTCCCCTAAAACCGTAACGGATCGAAACCAGTCCCGCGCACATGTCGATTATCATCATAGGGATGAAGAACGGCGATACTTTGCCGGGTCCACCCTTAAGCAGGCGTTCATGTTGTATCTCAAAGGTCGAAATGCCACCGATACCGGAGCCGATCACTACGCCGCAGCGATCGAGATCGATACCCTCAAGATCAAGCCCGGAGTCTTGTATTGCCTGCTCGCTAGCGACTATGGTGTACTGCTCGGCCAGGTCCATCCGGCGTAATTCCTTCTTCTCGATCACGCCGGAGGTGTCGAGGTTCTTGATCTCTGCGGCGATCTTGGTGGGATAATCGCTAACATCGAATCGCGTTACCAGCCCAATGCCGGATTCACCCGCAAGCAGCGCCCGCCAGGTTTCTTCGACACTGTTGCCCAAAGGAGTGACCCCCCCCATGCCGGTAACGACCACCCTTTTGTGGGTCATGGTCGTAGTCATGATATCGTAGTGGGCGTTACTTCGCCTTTTCGGCGTGTTCGTTTACGTACTTGATGGCGTCGCCGACGGAGGTGATGTTCTCGGCATCCTCATCAGGGATCTCAATGGAGAACTCCTCTTCCAAAGCCATCACCAACTCAACGGTATCCAGGGAATCGGCCCCCAGGTCCTCTACGAACTTGGCCCGATCGGTGACCTGGCCGGCTTCAACACCCAGTTGCTCAACGATAAGTTCCTTGACTTTCTCTTCAACTGACATTCGATACTCCTTGTATACGCTACACTCTTTCTTATAAGTCGAATTTACGAAATCATCATTCCGCCATCTATGGCCAACACCTGCCCGGTGACGTAAGCCGCTTCATCAGAGG
>DAOVOW010000051.1 GCA_030629485.1 bacterium | reverse complement strand
CTGGAGGGAATCGTCCTGCCGGGCCAGATCATGGTCGGAGGAGATTCACACACTTGTACAGCCGGCGCCATAAACAGTTTCGCTACCGGCGTCGGCTCCACCGACATCGCCGGCGCCTGGGCCACCGGCGAGGTGTGGCTGAAGGTCCCACAGTCGGCCCGGCTGACCTATACCGGCAAACTTCGTCCGCACGTCTACGGCAAGGATTTGATCCTTCACACCCTGAAGGACCTCGGCACCGCCGGGGCTACCTACTTGGCAATCGAATACCAGGGTGACGTCTTCGAGCAACTGCCGATGTCGGACCGATTCACCATGGCCAACATGGCTATCGAAGCCGGCGCCAAGACCGGGCTGTTTCAGTTTGATGACAAGACACGCGAACTGGTTGAGTCGACACCGCGGTACAAATCTGAGCGACCCGCTTACACGACAGTCGCGCCCGACGACGACGCCGTCTATGCGCTTGAACGGACCTACGATGTTTCCAATCTGGAACCGCAGGTAGCCTGTCCGTTTTCGCCGGACAATGTCAAGAACCTCTCGGCTCTGCATGATGTGAAGATCGATCAGGTCGTCATCGGCGCTTGCACCAATGGCTGGCTCGAGGATTTGCAACGGGCAGCAGATATTTTCAAGGGTCGCACGGTACACGAAAACGTGCGCGTGATCATCCTGCCCGGCTCACAAATGATCGCCCGTCAGGCTTGCGACCTGGGCTTGCCGCAGATATTCATCGACGCCGGATGCGTCTTTTCCACGTCAACCTGCGGACCCTGCATCGGCGGCCACATGGGGGTCCTGGGGGAGAAGGAAATCTGCGTATCAACCACCAATCGTAATTTCGCCGGTCGCATGGGTCATCTGAGCTCTGAAGTTTACCTGACCAACCCGGCGGTGGCGGCGGCGTCGGCGGTGCTCGGTCATATCGCATCACCGGAAGAGTTGTAGGAGGCATCATGGAGATCAAAGGAAAAGTCTACCGCGTCGGCGAGAATATCAACACCGACGTCATCATGCCGGGTCGATGGTGCCACCTTACCGACGACGTCGAACTGGCCAAACATTGCATGGAAGACCTCGACGCCGACTTTGCAAAGAAGATCAGCCCCGGTGATGTCATCGTGGCTGACGACAACTTTGGCTGTGGATCCTCTCGCGAGGTGGCACCGCTCTCGATGAAAGCGGTCGGGATCGGTGCGGTCGTGGCCAAGTCGTTTGCACGCATTTTCTATCGCAACTCGATCAATATCGGTCTCCCGATTTTCGAGTCGCCGGAGTGTGTCGAGGTCACCGAAGCCGGTGATGAATTAGAGATTGACATGTTTGGGGGAAAGATCGTTAATCTTACCAAAGGGAAGGAGTTCAGTTTTGCACCTTTCCCACCGTTTATGAAGACGATTATTGAGAAAGGCGGCCTGAAAGGCTGGGTATTGGAGAAGCTGGGCAAACAAGCCTGATTTTCGCGTAGAGATCATGAGTATCAGAACTGAGAAGTTTGACGATGCTAAGTCAGCGATGGCGTTTCTCGAAGAACTGGCGTACAACAAGCATTACTATGTGTTTCGCGGCCATCAGGAGCACTATTACAGACTGGCGACATCTTGGTTTCGCAGGTTCAAGACACCCAGCGAATGTCTTCCGGACGACCTAGACAGGGTTATCAATCAATTCAGGGTCGGTCTATCACTCATAGGTAAAGTCCCTTTCGAGAGCGAGAATCGACTGGATTGGCTCCAAGAGGCGCGCCACTACGGTGTGCCGACTCCAGTTCTGGATTTCACCTATTCCCCTTACATCGCCCTGTTCTTCGCCTTCAATGGCACGTCTGAATACGCGCCATACGAGGACAAGGACAAACATGTGGCGATTTATGCTCTAAACACTCAGGCGTTGGCACTCGCCTATGCCAGCCAGAAGTTTGCGCGCAGACGGTCTGAGCCGGAATTCTCCGTGTTTCGACAGGGATTCCTGTACCCCAACGAGACTTTGTTCGCAGACGGGTTCTGGATCGGCTTGCAGTTCATGCCACATCCGGGAAAGTACAACATAAGGATGCAGAGGCAGCAAGGGGCCATGTTATACGACACACAAGTATATGATCGTATGGGTCTACGAGATCTTGAAGAGTATATCGGAAACATCGAAGAGCCTTACGAGCAGTTGCCCGACGGTGTAAAACAACCCGGAGAGCCAACGGTGACCAAGGCTATAATAGACAAAAAGTGTATAAGTGATGTCTTCAAACGACTTGAATTAATGGGCATAACGGGCGCTACAATGTTCATGGACCCACAGGGTGTAGCCATGGATATCACAAACTCCTACTATTATAATCCGAGAACTGCCTACCTGCGAGATATCCGCTTCCCTCCGTCGAAAGACGACTGATATCCCGCCGGGTGGCCGTCTCAAACTTGTTTGGGACGGCGGTCTTATTGACACCGAACAGTCACCCCCAAACGAGTTTGAGGGTGCCACCCAGAGCCTGTCACCCCGGCGAAGGCAGGAGTCCCTCCGTCCTCTGACGCCCCGTGTATAATACGGATGGATTCCCGCCTGCGCGGGAATGACATTCAGACAATCCCGGCCTGTTCTTAAAGTCCCCCTGCACGATCGGCAAAGGACGCAGAAATCCGCTCCCGCCTACTTGCCCCAGTCCGGCCATTTCCCTATATTCCAGTTGCTGGTCGCTCGCGGTTGCTGTCCTTCGACTCCGCTCGCTGGCCAATGTCGCCCTTCGACTGCGCTCAGGGTGACAACTGAAGAGGCTCAGGGTGACTTACACGGTACCCCACCTAAAGCGAAGCGACAGGTGGGGGCGCACTTCGACTCTCATCCTTCGACTCCGCTCAGGATGAAGAGGCTGCGTAGGTCGAAACCCCTGTGGTTTCGACATGGGACCGACAAACAACGAGAGGAATTACAATTTGTATAAGATAGCAGTGATCGGTGGCGACGGAATCGGACCGGAAGTGACGCGCGAAGCCCTGAAGGTGCTCAAGGTTACTTCGGAACTCATTGGCTTCGAATACGAAACCACCGACTACCCATTCGGCTCGGAGCATTATCTCAAGACTGGTGAACTGGTGCCTGAGTCAGTCTACGACGAATACCGCGAGCACAACGCCATCTTCCTTGGCGCGATCGGTGATCCGCGCTGTGAGGTTGGACTGGTCGAACGCGCCGTCATCGGCGGCATACGCTTCAAACTGGACCTCTACATCAACCTGCGCCCCATCAAGCTTTACTCCGAAACGCTCTGCCCTATCAAGGACAAGAAATGCGAAGACGTCGACATGGTGGTCGTGCGCGAAAACACCGAGGATGTCTACACCGGTCTCGGCGGCATAATGAAAAAGGGCACGCCGGACGAAGTCGCAATTGCCAATATGGTTTTCACTCGCAAGGGCTGCGAGCGTGCCGTGCGGTACGCCTTTGAGTTGGCCAAAGCGCGCAACAAGGACAACAAGGTGACGCTGATCGACAAAGCCAACGCTATCCGCGCCCAGGATATCTGGACCCGCACGTTGGTGGAGGTCGGCGCCGAGTATCCCGATATCGAGCAGGACCACGCCTATATCGATGCCGCCTGCATGTGGTTGGTGAAAAACCCGGAGTGGTTCGATGTGGTCGTAACAACCAATATCTTCGGCGACATTTTCACGGACCTCGGTGCCATGGTGCAGGGGGGGATGGGGATCGCGGCGTCGGGCAATATCCATCCCGGACAGGTATCCATGTTCGAGCCGATCCACGGTTCGGCGCCCAAGTACAAAGACAAGAATGTCGCCAGCCCGATCGCGGCAATCATGGCTGCCCAGATGATGCTGGAGTTTCTGGGTGAGAAGAAAGGTGCGGTCGCTATCGAGAGCGCTATTACTGCGCTATTGAGTTCCGGCCAGCTGCCGTCTCTTGACGCGCGCTCCGGTTTCTCGACAACGAAAGTCGGCGATATGGTTGTGGAAGAACTGAAGAAGAATAAGGTCAGCAAGACGAGCGTGTAGGACCGACGTCGTTTGCCTCCGCGTAGGGTGGGGCTTGTCTCCCACCGGCGGACAGAAGGCCCGCCGCTACGCGCTAAAAAGGCGGACACAGGGTATGCCGCTACGCGTTGACTGAGAGACTCGGCTTAAGACAAATACAGAGCAGGAAGCAATACACTAAGGAGTTAGAACATGGCGTTTACCAAATCGTACATTCCGTATGGCGGGTACTGGAGCAGCCCCTACGCCAAGTGGCAGGGAAGCTTCGCTGATATCCATTCGATGCAGTTGGCGGCGGCCACGGCCCAGAAGTTCTTTGAGGCTCGCAAGATCACTCCCGATCGCTTTGACAGCATGTATCTCGGCATGACCATTCCACAGCAACACAGTTTCTACGGCGGCCCCTGGATGGCCGGCATGTTCGGCAACGGCGCCATCACGGGACCCTCGGTCAATCAGGCCTGTATTACCGGCGCCGTCTGTGTCAAGATGGCCTCGCAGGACGTGGAGGACGGTCTGGTCGAGTCGAGTCTGGTGATCACAGCCGATCGCTGCTCCAACGGGCCGCATCTTTACTACCCAAGCCTGTCCGCTCCGGGCGGTACCGGTAAGGCGGAAAACTGGGTGTGGGACAATTTCAGCTTTGATCCCTGGGCCAAGGGTTCGATGATCCAGACGGCGGAAAACGTCGCCAAGGAATGTGACATCTCCAGGGACGAGCAGGACGAACTGACGCAGCGTCGCTACGAACAGTACCAGATGGCGCTGGCCGATGACCAGGCATTTCAGAAGAAGTACATGATTCCGGTCGAGGTCGGCAGGGGGAAAAGAGCCAAGTCGATCGAGGGCGATGAAGGTATCTTTCCGACCACACTCGATGGTCTGAAAGGCCTCAAGCCGATGCTGCCGGAAGGGACCGTGACCTTTGGATCGCAGACGCATCCGGCCGACGGCAACTCCGGCATGATCGTCACCACCAGGGAAATCGCGGCCGAGTTGGCCACTGACTCCAAGATCGAGATTCAGTTTGTCGGCTTCGGCACCGCTCGGGCCAAGAAGGGTTACATGGCTATGGCGGTAGTGCCCGCGGCCAAGGCGGCGCTGGCGGATGCCGGTATCGGCGTGGATGACTTGAAAGCCGTCCACACTCACAACCCGTTCGCGGTAAACGATGTCTATCTCTCCCGTGAACTCGGCTACGACAAAAACGAAATGAACAACTACGGCAGCCCGCTCATCTGGGGTCACCCTCAGGGACCGACGGCGCTTCGCGTTATCATTGAGCTTATCGAGGAACTGGCCACCAAAGGCGGTGGCTATGGCCTCTTCGCCGGTTGTGCCGCCGGCGACACGGCGGCCGGTTGTGTCATCAAAGTCACCGGCTAAGTCGACCCTTTCGCCGGACTAGCATACGGGCAGGTTCATCGTGGACCTGCCTGATTTTTTTGCAGGCTCCGGTGGGGACAGGCGACTGGCCTGACCACGGACATGCCATGTCTCATCCATGTCGCGGATACAGGATTCTGTCACCCCGGCGAAAGGGCTTGTTGAAAAAGCAGGTGTCTACGTCATCGCGAGACCGGCGGCCACATAGTGGCTTTTATAGTCGGTCGTGGCGATCTCAATTCGTTGGCAAACCTGGCGTAAGAGATTGCCGCGCTCCCTGCGACACGAGTGTCCTCGGTCGCCCGCAATGACGGCAAAGGAGGTGTTTTCAACACGCCCCTCCGCGGGAATGACAGCCTACACGCTTTCGGCGGCACGGATTTCTGATCACTGCGGTTTGACCGGCAGGGTTCCAACAGATCACACCGAAACCCCTTGCGCCGTGGGAGCTTCTTGCCTTTATTCGGAGTCGATTTGGCAACGTTGTTATAGAGGTATAGAAGATGACTCATGAACTAGACGGTATATTCAGGCCCAAATCCATCGCGGTGATCGGGGCTTCGAGCAAAAAGGGCACCATTGGCCACAGCATACTCCACAACCTGATCGACTACTCCTTCAACGGGAAGGTATTCCCGGTTAACCCGAAAGCCAATGTAATACATTCGATCAAGTGCTACTCCACCGTTCTGGACGTTCCCGACGCTGTCGACCTGGCTATCATAATCGTCGCCGTCGACCATGTCGTCAGTATTGTCGAGCAGTGCGGTCAGAAAGGTGTCAAAGGAATAGTCGTTATAACCTCCGGCTTCAAGGAGGTCGGCGAAGAGGGCGCCGCCAAGGAGTTGGAAGTTCTCAAGATGGCGCGCAAGTATGGGATGCGGATGATCGGCCCCAACTGCTTCGGAGTGCTCAACACCGATCCGGAATACTCCATGAACGCCACCTTCTCCAAGGCGCAACCACTGCGGGGACATGTCGGTTTCATGTCGCAATCAGGCGCTTTGGGTGAGGCTATTCTCGGACTGGCCTATGATCTCAACCTCGGGTTTTCACAGTTCGCCTCGGTGGGCAACAAGGCCGATATTTCCGGCAATGCCATCCTGGAATACTGGCGCGATGATCCTAATACCGAAGTGATCCTGCTGTACCTTGAGAACTTCGGCGACCCCCAGGAATTCACCCGCATCGCGCGTGACATGGCGCGCAAGAAACCGATCGTGGCCGTGAAAGCCGGTCGGACTGCTGCCGGAGCACGGGCCATCAGTTCGCACACCGGCGTGCTGGCGGGGTTGGATGTCGGCACCGACGCTCTCTTTGAACAGTGTGGCGTTATCCGAGTAACCTCGATTGATGAACTGTTCGATATCGCCGTAGCACTCTCCAATCAGCCGCTGCCGCGCGGTGATCGGATCGGGATAATAACCAACGCCGGAGGTCCCGGTATCCTTGCTACCGACGCCGTGGTCAACTGCGGTCTGAAGATGGCGCAGTTTGAAGAGAAGACCATTAAGCGGCTCAGGGATGAGCTCCCGGCGGTGGCCGCCGTCAACAACCCGGTGGATGTTATCGCCGCCGGTGGACCGGACTCTTACCGTATCGCCATGGATGCCGTCCTGTCGGATAAGAATATTGACGCCGTGATTTGTATATTCGTTCCCCCGGTGGTGGTCGATCACAAGGCGGTCATTGAGGCGATCGTCGAGTCTATCGACAAGCACAAGAACGACAAGACCGTGCTGGGATGTTTCATGGCGGCGGCTTCCGGTGTAGCCGGCTCGGAGACATTGGTGGAGCACAAGATACCAGTCTATACCTTCCCGGAGTCGGCGGCCAAGGCAATGGCTGCCATGGTGCGACATTACCAATGGATCAACCGTCCTGAGGGCAAGGTTATCGCGTACAATGATGTCGACCGTAGCCGCGTCAGTAAGATTATCGATAACGTGACCGCAGAGAAGCGTAAGACGATTATGGGGGCTGAGGCGCTGGAGATTCTGGATGCCTACGGTATCAACATTGCCCGCGCCGTCCATTGCGAGAATGTTGAGGAGGCACAGAAGGCTGCCTCCAGTCTACACCTGCCTGTCATAATGAAGATCGACGCCCCGGAGATTGTCCACAAGACCGACGTAGGTGGCGTCTCCGGCGATCTGCGGACGCAGGTCGAGGTGAAAGAAGCATTCGAGACTATGAGAAAGAAATTCGGCAAGACCGGGGTCCCGGGTGGGGTCATCGTGCAGGAGTTGGTCTCGGGCGGCGTCGAGACGATCATTGGAATGAACCAGGATCCATCGTTCGGGCCGCTGATGATGTTCGGTTTGGGTGGTGTGTACGTGGAGATAATGAAGGATGTCGCTTTCAAGGTGCATCCCGTGACCGAGCGCGGCGCAAGGGTGATGATCGAGGATATCAAGGGTTATCCGCTGCTGTCCGGCTTCCGTGGCGCTGAACCGGTCGATTTCAAGTGTTTGCAGGGGACGATCCAGCGTCTGTCGCAGCTTGTCACCGACTTCCCGCAACTGGAATCATTCGATGTTAACCCGTTCTTCGCTGCAGCTAAGCGCGAGAACTCCAAGGCGGTCGACGCACGGTTCATGCTGCGAGGTGAGTAAAGGCAGCACTGAATCGTCATTGTGAGTTCACCGGCCACAAGTGGCTCCTGCGAGTGGGCTTGTTGATAAACCCCTTGTGCCGTTGTGTCGGGTCTTGACCACGCTTGAGGCGTGGTTGTGACCCGACACATGAGTAATTGTCAGACAAGAGCGGCAGGTCACATCCCGCTTTCAGCGGGACAAGACCCACCGCAACTATCTGTAGTGGCTTTTTCAACACTCCCGGGCGACCGCGGCAATCTCCAATCGGCGTCCGCATTTTCAACATCACACAAAAACACCGTATCGCACAAAAAACTAATTGACAATGCCTCAATATCCGTGTTTATCATGACCCATTAGCTGTCTTACCCAAGGAGACCACAATTGAACAGCACGGAACCGCCGATTAGAGAAACGGATTTTTTCACTACCTCGGAACTGGCCCAGAAACTGAAGATGAATGTTCAGGTGATTACCCGCAAAGTCCAGGCCGGTGAAATCCAGGCCTACAAGATCGGCAAAGACTGGCGTATCCCGGAGCAATCGGTCCTGGAGTGGCTGGAGAGTCAATCCAATCGCAACGGCAAGCCATCATCTCGGCGGTCGGTGTCAAAGCGCACGACCGAAAAACCGGCGGCGCCGACTTTGACGCAGGAACCAAAACGAGAGTTTCTGCTTGAGTATATCCTGGCTCAGTTTGAACCGGACCGGGAGTACACAGAAAAGGAAGTTGATCGGATTGTCGCTCGCTACCAGAACGACACTGATACGATCCGCCGCGAACTGGTGGCCGCCGGGATGCTGACCGATAAAGGCGGCCGTTATCGTCGTCTGGCAGACTATCGGCTGGCACAGGACGGTTGAGCCGACACTAGACAAATACAAAAAGCCCTTCGTATCGCAGGGACACGAAGGGCAAAACGATCCGGGTCTCAGTCTTACATTTGCGGCTGGCCCCTCGGTGCGGGCGGCGGCGTTGTCTTGGTACCCCGGAATGATTGCAGAAATGGATCGCTCCGGTTGATCTTGTACTCGGTGAACTTTCTGATCGCTTTATCGATGTCACCGGCGTGGCTGGTTCTGGCTAGTATCATCACCAGCTTGCGAAAGGCATAACTTGAGTTAGCATTGGCATTGAAGGCGTCCCAGGCCAACTGCACGCCCTCTTCCACCATCGCCGAATCGCCGATCCGTTGTCCCAGTTGCACCTTGGTCAGTCCCAAATCCTGCTGATAAAAGACGTTCTCCTTATTGGAGGCTCTGAAAGTGGCCAGGGAGTCGTGCATCAGGTGCCAAAGTTGATCGGCGGCAGCGGTGTCACCTTCCTTCTCATACAGATCCGCCAGGAACGCATGCGTCTGCCAGTACTCCGGATATACTTCGATCATCTTATTCATCAACGCTACCGCTTTGTCGCGCTTGTCCGACTCGAAATTGCCGGCCAGGGTGTCCAATCGGTACTGCACCATCAGTTCGTCATAGACCCTGGACGCATTCACGCCCATAGAGACAAACACCCCGGTGGCATTCTCCTCGCGATAAACTTTGGAGTCGGAGTAGCCGT
>DAOVOW010000021.1 GCA_030629485.1 bacterium | reverse complement strand
TGGTGTTTTCGGATATCTGTCTGGCCGCTCAGACCGAGGAGAAAGACAAGATCCGGGTGAGCCTTGATGAGGCCCACCGCATATTCAGGAGATTGAAACTCAACTACTGGATGAGTGAAGCCAACTTCAAGGCCGGCGTATTCGCCTGTCAGTGCGGCGAGTTGGCTGCTGGATTCCGCAAGCTCAGCCGGGCTGAGAAAGGGTTCGCATCGTTGGGCGCCAACACTCGAGTCAGAGCAGTCGCAAACTATTTGCGCGCTTTATCGGAGCAGGCCGTGGCTCTGTCGATCTCGGACGATAATGAATTCAAGATTTTCGGTAATCTGATCAGCCCAGACGATTTGACCGATCTCCAATCGTCGCAGATGGAGGTGATCCTGTCGGTCTTGCTGGAGAAGACAGGCGGTGAACGGGCGCTGATTTACGTGCCGGATTCTTCAGATCAATCGGTGATCGCCTCCTTCCCGATCGAGGCCGGGCAGGCCAAACGATTCACTGATAGTCTTGGCGGTATGTTAGGCGAGGAGATTGCCGTTGACCGGCCCACCTTGCTGTTGGACTGCCGCCGTGATCCCTTCATCAACGAATTATTCACGGATGTGGCTGAAGTTGTGGCCAGTGTTATTGTCGTCCCTTTCAAAACCAGTGATGATTCGGCCGGATATCTCTATCTCGATCGATTGTCACAGGACAACTGTCTTAATCCGTTCAACCAGACACAACTGAATTTCGCGGTTGGCTTCTCCGATCTCATTGCTTTCAAATGGACCGAGATCCAGAAAAACAAGCTTTTGGAAGACAACCAAAGACTCAAGAGTCAGTTGATGAAGGAAGCTGCCTTCCCAAATATCATCACCGCCAATTCCGAGATGCTGAGAATGCTGTCCCAGGTGCGGCAGGTCATTGATTCTAATATATCGCTCTCTATCGAAGGTGAGACCGGCTGTGGCAAGGATCTTCTGGCCCGAGCCATTCATTACAATTCGATTCGGAAGAACCATCGCTTCATCTCGGTCAACTGTGCCGCCCTTCCAGAGTCACTTCTGGAATCAGAGTTGTTCGGTTATCGCCGCGGGGCGTTTACGGGCGCCGACCGTGATAAGCCCGGCTTATTCGAGGAAGCCGACGGCGGCACCTTCTTCCTTGACGAAATCGGCGACATGCCACTCAGTATCCAGGCCAAGGTGTTGCGGATACTTGAGGAAAAAGAGATCGTTCGACTGGGCGAAACCGTTCCGCGGCAGGTCGATGTGCGCATCGTGTCGGCCACCAACAGGGATCTTAAGGAACAAATGAGCGCCGGTCTGTTTCGACAGGATTTGTACTATCGGCTGTCCGCGATGACTTTCCGACTGCCACCGCTGCGCGAACGTAGAGAAGATATTCTGCTGCTGGCCGAACACTTTCTCGCTCCCTCGGGCAAGAGATTGACGCCGGAACTGGTGAAGGCGTTTGTGGATTATGATTGGCCGGGCAACGTACGTGAGCTTGATAATGAAATCAAGAAGTTGGTGCTGCTGTCCGGTGACGACGAGGAAATCATACCCAATCTTCTTTCGAACAAGATATGCGAGCAGTCTTCTGCTGCCGATGGAGGTAACGGCGATGGCCGGGCTACTACGTCGTCTCCGGATGTCATCGAGTTCAGCGAACGATTTGGGCTTTACGACTACCTGGCCGACCATGAAAAGACCTTCATCATGAAGGCCTTGATGGCCAAACGTGGCGTCAAGAAACACGCTGCCGCGTTCTTGAATATCCCTGAGTCGACCTTGCGTCTCAAGATCAAGCAGTACGATATCGATCTCGCCCAATACAAGCATCCCTCCTGACCGTGGGCGGCAGACGCCCCGGGGCTGGTCTCATAAGTTTGTGGTCGGCGTACGTCCTCGTGCACCGGCCTTTGGATGCCGGCGCGGTAGACGGGGACGTCCACCGCACACACTACGAGTGTCATTTCGGCGAAAGCCGGAATCCAGTAGGTCAGGATCCTTGTGATCCTGACGCAATGTCGAAACCGCTGGGGTTTCGACCTGCGATTCCTCCGCTCAGGATGAGGTGTGGAGCGCGACGTTCAAGGTGGTCGTGGTTTGTAACAGTGTAATCTGTTACTACCAACACACATAACACGGCTGCGTCGCAAGTCAGTTTTTTTCTCAACTAACGGTTGACATTTGGCTGGATTCTGGTATAATGACGGTTGACGAGGACTTGGGTAGATCGTCCACTGGTAGCTCCCTAGCCCCCTCTACCATCGATCTACCCGCCCTCTTTTTTTTGCCCCCGTTCCTCTGTCTCCCCAACCCGACCGTACCACAGAGCCAACCGTCGTTTCTATCTGGACTCAGTATAACAGTAGTGACTGTCAGACCGTGTCAGTCGAAGTTGTTCGCAGTTGGCAGAGTGGACATCTGCCGTTCACCTAGTTTTTATTGTGCGTGGTGTACGTCCTCGTGCGCCACGTGGATACGGGGCAGACGAGGACGTCTGCCGCCCACAAACAGTTGAATTAGGGGATAGTCAGGCTCGCATTCTCCTGGGTTGGGCTTGCGTTGTGTCCCGATGGTGTGTAATATGTCGCCATGTTGAAGCCCCTTTTCTATCGTCAGTTTGCCTGTGACCCGTATTACAACATGGCTGTCGATGAATGGTTGTTTGATCGGGCTCACAGCGTCCCGGGGTCGTTGTTCGTTCGCTTGTACAGTTGGGCTGAGGGGGCGATCACATTTGGAGTCAATCAGGACATGGAGCGTGCCTTCGATTCTTCTCAACTGAACGGCACGCCGGTGATACGTCGCATAACCGGCGGGCGGGCTCTTTATCACGACTGCTCTGAGTTGACCTACAGCATTGCCGTCAATCTCTCCGAGTGGCACGGACGCGAATGGGCGACGGGCAGGTCGAGTTTCTACCGCACCGTGGCTGAGACTTTGGCGGAATTCGTGAGTGTCATGGGCACAGATGCGAGCTACTGTCGCCGTTCGGCTGAGAGTAATTCGCGGTCTGATTTTTTCCACAAGGCAGCCTGTTTTGTGTCGGCTTCACGTTATGAAGTGTTGGCCAACGGCGCGAAGATTGTTGCTTCGGCAGCGCGCCAACAGGGGGATTCCATCCTGCAACACGGATCGATCAAGCTTGATGGCGTGGCCCCCCACCCGACGCTTTATTGTCAGGCGGCTGACGTCCAATCGCATCCGGTTGGTTTGCAACCGCTTAGTCTCCGGCGTTGGGAACAGGCGAGCGCTGCTTTTCCCAAGATACTCAATCGCCGACTCGGCATCGAACTGAGCCGCGCGGAGTTTGATCGCCGGGAGTTGAACCAGTTGGAAGACCGGGCCGAGCAGGTTCATGAAGCAGCGCTAAGGCGAAGGATTTCGTTGAACAGTTGACACCCTTCAACAGTCTATAAGTGTGGCGCAATGGGGCGCGATGTTGAGTGGTTAACGGGAAAAACCGCTTGACTTTGTTGGCGTCGGTAAGGTATTTTGGTTGCTTGAAAGCGGATTCCGGTTTGCATAGAATGCCCGGGAATCCTTAGATTCTGGAGACTCCAGGCGGATAAGTAGGTAACGGATCAGGACTGAATCGTTCGATTCCCTCACCGCACAGGGTCGGCTTGGAGTGTGACATTATTGGTTGGGAAACAAGTAGAGTCGTCTCTGCATATCGTAGGAGGAATGGTAATGCCTTTCGGGCCCAGGAAATTGTTAGTTTCGTTCGTGGTCCTGGCGTTGGCGATAGCAATCGGGCCAGTGAACCTTTACGCAGCGGCTGTGGGACAGATTAAAGGGACTATCACTGATAAAGAAACCGGCGAGCCGGTTATCGGTGCCTCAGTGATGGTTATGGGTACTACTTTTGGCGCCATGACGGACTTCGAAGGTAAGTACATCATCCGTCGAATGGAGCCGGGTATGTACACTATTCAGATTTCGCACCTTGATTTCAACAAAGTCCAAGTCGTGGAGGTAGAGGTCAAGTCCGATCTGACGGTTGAGATTACCGAGGCACTGGAGAAGAAGATTACCGATATCGGCAAGACCATCACCGTCACGGGAAAGCGGGATATCATCGAGAAATTCGAGACCTCCAACAAGTTCACGATCTCCAAAGAACAGATTATGTCTCAGCCGGTCACGTCGGTGGATGAGTTGCTGACGCAGGTGGCCGGTGTGGTCACCAACGCCTCCGGTGAGATCTTCATCCGAGGCGGTCGCGCCGGTGAAGTTGCGTACATCCTTGATGGTGTGCCGATCGGCGACCCGCTCGGTGGTCTGGGTGAGGCGGGTGCCAATCTTTCGTTGGTTTCCGGTTCGATTCAGGAATTCACGGTGATTAAGGACGGGTTCGATCCTGAGTACGGCAACGCTCTTTCCGGTATCGTCAAGATCACTACGCAAACCGGATCGAAAGACAACACCCGGATTAACATGCAGTTTATCACCGACGATTTCGGCAATAAGTCCCTTAACAAGTATTCACGTAACAACGATTACGTGCGATTCTCCATAAGCGGTCCGGACCCGTTCTTCACGAACAAGATTCTTCCGGCCTTGGGGTTGAGTTATATGGAGGATAAGGAGTTCACGTATTACTTCTATGCTGAGGTGGACAAGGATGACGGCATCTATCAATACGAGTCTTATGACACTCCGATAACTCGCCGGAAATACGGATCGTTCAACCTTTTTGGGATTGACATTCCGGAGCGTAAGAACAACAAGTACTACTATATGGCCAACCTCAAGTTCCGTCCAATGCAGAATTTGAAGTTTATCCTTTCGTACAAAAACTCTCAGACTCGGTGGACTCATTTCAATTGGAACTACCGTTACACACCTAACACCGCACCGGTGCAGTTGGATCGCTGGGAGACGTTGTCATTGGAGGTTTCGCAGTCTGTCTCACGTAACATGAGCTACGAGGCGGTTCTCTCTTATTCGAAGAACAGTCTGACCCGTAAGCCGGGTGATCCCGACAATCCGGGGCATGGACTGGATCCCGATGAATTCCGTCTGAACTCGGAGTGGGAGGACTTCGATGATCGTAACGGCAACGGTGTTTATGACGCCCCGGAGCCGATCATCAACCTGTTCCCGGACACGGCAACCTACGGATTCGGTTTTACCGGTCCCGCCTACACTTACGGTGAAGAGGGACTCTGGGAAATCAACCAGCAGGGCGGTTTCGCCTTTCCATCCGATTTCCGTTTTAATGACAACGGCATTATCGACAACCTTGAGGGTGAGCCGTTTATCGACCTGAATGGAAACGGTGTCTGGGACCAGGGAGATTTCCTCAGAGATAAGAATGGTAACGGGTTGCTGGATGATGATCGCATCAGCCGCATCAACAACCGTCTGCCCGAGCCGTACAGGGATGGTGATTCGATCGTCGGTGAGGACTTTACCGATATTAACGGTAACGGCGTCTATGATATCGGGATCGATTTGTTTGTCATGTCGGTTGATGATAATAACCAGGACCTTAACGACAACGGCAAACACGACGGTCCGCTGGATCGGTGGGAGCCGGGTATTCCATACATCGATCTGAACGGCGACGGCATCTATAACCGGCCGAATGGCCGCTTCGATCAAGGCGAACCGTTTACCGATGTGAACGGCAACGGTCGCTATGATTACGGTGGTTCCTCGAACTTCCTGATCCCGGGCAATTACGACGAAACAGCACTGTGGCACCATCACAACACGAACACCTATCGGTTGGAGACCAAGGTGTTCTGGCAGTTGGGCTCTCATGAACTCAAGGGTGGTGTTGCGGTACAGGCCAACGAGTATGTCTACGAAGAAATCGAAAAGCCGTACTATCCTTATAGCGGACGCGACGACGGGGGGCCGTTCCCGGGTCGCGGCTCTTTCCGTGACATGTTCCACTATGAGCCGTACCAGGGTACGGTGTACTTCCGGGACAAGCTGGAGTACGGTTCGATGATCGCTTCGCTGGGCTTCCGCTGGGATTTCTTCCTTCAGGATCGTTATGGCCTGGTGGATGTAGCCAAACAGGACGACATCTGGGGCGATGTGATCCTTGGTGACCGTCAGAAGTTCTCGCCCCGCATCGGGTTCTCCTACCCGATCTCGGACAAGGCCAAGATTCACTTCAACTACGGTCACTTCTTCCAACTGCCACCTCTGGAGAGAATGTACAAAAGGAATACTTCAACGGTGGCCCAGAATGTCGTTATCGGCAACTACAACCTTGATTACCAAAAGACCATTCAATACTCATTTGGCGTTAGATACGCGATGTCTGAGAACTACTCACTGGATTTGGCGGGTTACTTCAAAGACGAGTTTGATAAGATCAACTCCGCGAAGGTTCGGATTGGTGGTCTGACACGTCAGCAGTATCAGAACAGTGACTATGGCCGCAGCCGTGGGTTTGAATTCACTCTCGAAAAGCGAGGCGGCGGTTACGTAAATGGTCAGTTGAGCTACACTTATGCTTTTGCCTTCGGCAAAGCGTCGCAAACCAACCAGAACTACATGAGCGATTTTGAACTGTCACGCGAGCCCCTCTCCGAGTCCGCCCTCAATAACGATATTCGGCATCGCATTAACGCCAATATTCAGGTGTTTGTGCTCAAAACGCACAAGCCCCGCCTGTTCGGTCTGCCCATCCCCAACGGCTGGTCGCTGGCTTTCAATTGTGTTATCGAGAGTGGGCGTCCCTTTACTCCGGATCGGTCGTACCCGAACCTGTCGTTGACAACTGGTGAGGACATCCAGACCAACTCGATGCGCAAGCCGGGTATTTTCAATATCGACGTCCGTTTCACCAAGGACTTCGAGTTCATCGGGATTGACTACAGTGTGATCATGTGGGTGGAGAACATCTTCGACAGCCGTAATGTCAATACCGTATACAACAACACCGGTCGGCCCGATACCCGGCAGAATCAGAGTCAGGTCATCAAGGGAGGCACACCCTACGACTTGAACCCGTACAACTGGGATTACGGTCGTCAGATCAAACTGGGGCTTGAGGTAAACCTGTAAGTTGCGCAATGCGAAGAATATAGATATGAATGACACAATAGATGAGGATGAGATGCTTCTGAAACATGATAGATCGCTGCTACTGAAACCGCCGAGGTACTCACGAACAGCGCTTCTCGGACTGGTATTGCTATGTGTCGGCGTCGCATGGATGCCGCACGAGGCTTTGGCTCAGGCTAAAGTAGGTACTACCGGCGCCCAGTTTTTGGAACTCGGCGTTTCGGCGCGGGCGATGGGTATGGCGGAGGCTTTCACGGCGGTCACCGACGATATCACGGCGGTATATTACAACCCGGCCGGCCTAACCTCGCTCTACGGTCGGGAGGTGGCGTTCACCTACATCAATATGCCGGCCGATGTCGGCTACGGTTTCTGTGCCATCGGTTTACCGTTGGAGTCAATTGGTGGTGTCCTGGGAATAAGCGCTTACGGCTTGTCCTCCGGTGAGATGATCGAACGCACCTGGACCATGGGCAGACAGGAGGGCACCGGGCGGACTTTCGGCTGGAACGATTTCGCTTTGGGTGTCAGTTATGGCCGCTATCTGACCGACCGGTTTTCGGTGGGTTTTACGGTCAAGTTTGTCGGTCAATTCGTTCACGACTACAGCGCCAGCGACTGGTCGGCTGATGTCGGTACCATGTACGACACCGGCCATCGCGGCTTCAAGATCGCCATGGTGATCACGAATTTCGGGCCGGATATGACGATGATCAGCAAACCCTATCCTTTGCCGATTAACTTCAGATTCGGAGGTTCGATCAACTTGGTTGAACAGACGGATCACCTGGTAACCTTCGCGGCCGAGGGTTCGCATCCTTCGGATAACCTGGAAAAATACAACACCGGCCTGGAATACACTTTTCTGAATCGTTTCTCACTGCGTGGGGGACACCGCTTCAACTATGACGAAGACAGCTTCACGGTCGGCGGAGGTCTTGCCTTGCCGTTTGGAGAAGAGAGTGAGATTCGTGTCGATTACGCCTACCAGGACTTCGGAATCCTGACGCAGGTTCACCGTTTCAGCATGGCCTTTGCGTTTTAGACAGAGGATACCAGATAATTATGAGGAATCAAATCAATAAAGCAAAAATAGCGGTCGCGTTGTTGGCGGTGGCCGCCATGACCGCAGCGTCGGTAGTACTCATCGTGGGGTGTACAAAACGATTGGACGGTGAGATAACCGCAAACCAGAAACCGATCGTCTACTTTGTGAATATCCCGCCCGAAGGACACAAGTTCTCACGTAACCCGGAGATTTTTTGGGTCGGCACCGACCGTGACGGGTTGATTGCCTATTTTCGCTACCATGTGGCTACGGCGGCCGACTTGGGCGGACTCGACCCGATGGATTACATCTCGACGGTTTCGAACAGTGCCTGGATCAGGCTCGATGTCGATCCGAAAGGGCCGGATCCGATGACACGCAATATTGTGGCTATGTCGGCAGATCTGTCCGACCCGGTCTTGACGTATGTCGATCAATACGTCTTCCTGCAGGCATTCGACGAGGAAGGGCTTGGTTCCGATATCATCTACCGGCTTTTCTCCCGGAACGACAATCCACCGAACTCGTTCGTCTTCGGCTTTCGGCCTACTGACCTGCCGTTCGTGAATGCCATTACTCCCGGCGGCATCATTACCGGTGTCAAATTGCGCTGGATCGCCTATGACCCCATCGACTATCCCAGCGACCCGCCACCGTTTGAATTCGACTGGCGGCTCTATGGTCCGTATTTCCCTGAGGAGATGCAGATCGTACGCGACTCCTTTATGACCGATGTCTATGTCTCTAACGACGGAAACATATATCGACTCGGTGATACCGTGATCCGGTGCGATACGTTCTATGTTGAGGGCGGATTTGAAGAGGAATGTGACACCTTAGTCGTGGCGGAAAATACCGAGCCGTCGGCTTTCGGAGAAATGGAACCGTACCTTCGAGTCGATGATTCGGACTTTGTCGGGTCAGAGTATGACAGGGTTCAGCAGCGAAGCGATGGTTGGGTCAGTGCAACGGCGGATACCCTGTGGAACGTCTTCGAGGGTTTCCATTCTGATACCACCGTGGAGATGATATACGTCATCTGGCTCAGAGCGCGTGATGATGCCCAAGTGCCGGATTTGGTTCCGTTCTACCGCGAATTCCCTGTCATCAATCCCCGATATGAGCGTGATATCTACGTGATGGATTTCACCAGGTTCAAACCGGGAGCACTCAATCAGCCGGTAAAACGTGATACGATTAAGGCCTACTGGAAAACCGCCATCGACGCATGGGGGGTCAACACCGGCCGAAGTATCGTTTTTGATACTACTACAATTACTGAGGGTGATTTCAACTACAAAGATGTTAGCCCTGACTATATAGTCATGACCAAATGGAACGAAGGGGCGCCGATTGCTGAGCTTCTAAAGCATAAGATGTTGATTATTTACGACGATGGGATAGAGAAGGAGATTTTCGCGGATCAGTGGCCGACGACCTATAAAGCGATCGATGCCGGCGTCAATATTTGGCTGACGGGTCGCACCACGTTGATCGGCGGGGGGCCGGGGCAGCAGGAGCCGATGACCGGTACCGGTATCGCGCCGTCATTCGCGTATAGATGGTACTTTGGGGTTGAGTCTATGGGCTACTCCGCATGGAGTTGTTATTTGGACATCGGCACCGCCTCGGGGACTTGCACTCCGAAGGGGACGTATCAGGACTTCATCGGTACTTTTTCTCGTCTACCGGGTGAGTGGCCGGATCTGGACGTGGATACTGCATTGCTACATACTCGTTATGGCTGGAACTTGTTGGCTTACAATTACTGGAACGGCGATCATCCCGGCCTGCCGGAGGTCGATTGGTGTGTCCGGTCGTTCGGTACCGAAATCCTGTACAAGTACAAGTCCAGTTATGGCGCATCGCACCCGTTGGGTGGGGAGCATATTCTACACGGGCGCCCGGTAGCGCATCGGTTGGCCACTAATCTGTTCAAAACGGTGCACTTCAACTTCACGCCGCTGTCAATCGACTCGGCTCAGATGCAGGTGGTAGTCGATTCGGTGCTCAACTGGCTGTACGACCCGACCCTTGGCGGCGGTAATGGCCAGGTTTCCGAGAACCGCTACCACGACGCCGCGGTGAAAGTGTCTCTCTCTGAGGCGCGCCGCAACTACGATACGCGGTGCGAGGAATACGAGAAGATGCGACTGGAGGCGATGATCATCGACTGAGATGATCGTCATCGCCAAAACGTCGTCATAAGTTTGACATTTACTACGGGACCGAGTTACTCGGTCCCGTTCTTATTGGTCGTGTCGAGGCGTAAGCTGTCTGATCACTTCGTGAACGGGGAAAAGTCGGGCGGCTATGGTCATTACCGAATCCGCCGACTCCATCTGTCCGGTGTATCGATAACCACCGGCCAGGTTTACATAAGCCTCAACCAGACTCGAGTCGGCTGCAATTGCCTGCCGGTTGTAGCTGATGGCCAGATGATACTTTCCGGACAGACCGGCCAACAGACCGAGGTGATAATGGGTGCGGGCTGTCTCGTGGCGTCGTCTCAGAAAGTGGTTGGGAAAGTTTCGGTCAAAGGCGCCGTCGTCAGTCTCGATTGGTGGAGGTCGCGAATGTAACGCTCGTTGCAGAAGTGATTCGGCCTGGGCGGTGTCGCCGCGTCGAAGCAAGAGCAGGGCGGCGTCATTCAATAGGTAGAGATCATTTTCGGTGCGCTCTGCGGCTTGTTCCACCCGGGCGACAAAGCTGTCGCTTGTGATACTGTCGATTCCGGCCAATGCGCGCAGGTAGATCATGTTGGCGGTGACATTCCAGTCGGCCAGCGCCAGGGCCTTTTCAGCCTGGGCGGCAGCTTCACGGTAACGACCGTTTATCAAGTGCAGCGAGGCCAGGTTGCTGTATGTCTTGGGTCGATTGGAGTGCAGTCGGCGTTCTTGCTCGAGATAAAAAAGCGCTGAGTCGGCTATCCCAAGCCGCAGATAACAAGCGCCGATGTTCAGGTTGGTCTCTGCCGGTGGAGGATCATACATCCGAGCGGCCTGAAAGTAGCTGAGCGCATTCTGGAAGTCCCCGGTTGCGTAATAATGGATCCCTTTGGAAACGAAGTCCTGCGCCGGTGAACCGGGTGGAAGTTTCACCATCGGATAGTATGAGAACGCCCAGACTGTAACAACGGCCAGCATCATGCTGGCGCCTCGCTTGATATCGGTGGCGAACAAATCCAGAACCGTCATCGCCCCCACGGCGGCCAGCACCGTCATGAAGGGCAGTACCGGTACGCGAAAGCGGCTGCTGAAAAAGAACAAGGCCATCGTCATCAGGTAGGTGAGTATCAACCCTATCAGCAGCCGCACACGGCTGCCTCCGTGACGCCATCCGATCAGAGCGCCCGCGACTGCGAAGGCCAGTATGATCGAAAACGAGACGGGGTTGAGTCGCAGCAACGGCATGGCGGCGGAGAATAGTCCCAGGTCACGGTTGTTGGACACTTCACGGTCGCCGATGCTGAGATACATTTTTTTGAGATACAGTTTCACAAACGATCCGGGGTTCCGCACTATCCATTGGAATGCCTGCGATGTCCAATAATCCGAAACTTCGCCAGGTTTGAGACGTCGCGCCGATGCCTCCTCGGCTGCTCGCACCACCTGTTTGAGACGCCAGTTGTGACCCATCGGTTCCGGCATACGGGCTGAGACGCCATCCGCGATTTCATTGTTGCCGATAAAGAAATTGATCCCTCCCTGCGATGCGATCAAGACCGGGTCATCCGCCACGTAGAGGTTGCGCACGAAGATCGGACCAATCACCAAAGCCAAACCGACGGCAAACACCACCAGTCGCTTAAGGCGGTCGGCGGCATCACCGGACAAAAGCAGCAACCATGCGAGCACCAATCCGGCCCATACCAGGGCGGTCGGACGCGTGATAGCGGCGACGCCGGTAACCAGTCCGGCCAAAAGGAGAGTGCCCAGTTTGCGATTGTCAAGCCAGTGCCAGACGGTCAACAGTGATATCTGCAAAAGCAACGTGAACAGCACGTCCAGAAGCAATTCGGCTTCGAAATAGAGGAAGACCGGGTTGATAGCTTGTACAGTCGCGGCTACAAGACCCAGTTGGTGTGAGAATGCCTTCCGGCCTATCCGGTAGGTACAGTATATCGAAGCCAGACCTACCACCAGCCCGAACAACCGGGCCGCCCATAACGAGGCGCCGAAGAAAGTGTAAACGAAGCCCAGGACATAGATGTAGAAAGGCGCCCGGAAGTACGTCGTGTCTCCAAGAATGTTCCCGCCGGCCAGAGTTTCCGCCCAATGATGGTGATAGTAGTTGTCGACGGTCAACTGCTCCCACTGTGGCAGGTCGGAGTAGTTTAGCAAATAGAGAACCCGGATTACCAAGGCGAATATCAACAGGGCGGGCAGGAACCAGCGGCCTGCCGCTGGCATGTCAGACCGTGAACTCATTTGCTCAATATAGACATTAGAT
>DAOVOW010000173.1 GCA_030629485.1 bacterium | reverse complement strand
TCGCCCGGCTGCGTGATCACTTCGTACGTACCGGAATCGCTTTTGATGTCCTCGGCGCCGGCCTCCATAGCTACTTCCATGATCGTGTCTTCATCCGTGGCGTCCAGATCGATCGTGATGAGGCCCCACTTCTGAAACATCCACGCCACGCATCCGGAAGCGCCGAGATTGCCGCCGTACTTGGACAGTGCATGTCGCACCTCGCTGACGCAGCGGTTCTTGTTGTCGGTCAGCGCCTCCATATAAAGCGCCACGCCGCCGGGGCCGTAGCCCTCGTAGGTGACCGACTCGTAGGTCACACCGGGCAGATCGCCGGTGCCTTTCATGATCGCCCGCTTGATATTGTCGGCCGGCATATTGGAAGCCTTGGCCGCCGCAATCGCAGTGCGCAACCGCGGGTTGCCTTCGGGATCGCCGCCGCTCTCACGGGCGGCTATGGTTATCTCCTTAATGTGCCGGGTGAAGACTTTGCCGCGCTCGGCGTCGGCCTTCCCTTTCTTGCGCTTAATCGTCGCCCATTTTGAATGACCTGACATCTGACAAGTCTCCCTTTAACTGAACATTCTCATATCCTCAATCTGCTCACAATTCACTGTTCCCGCCGCAGGCGGAGAAACAGGGCTTGACCCTGTGTCATTCCCGCGCAGGCGGGAATCCATCCGTTTTCCGAAGACCTGGATCCCGGCTTTCGCCGGGATGACAGGTAAACCTGTTTTTCGCGCTTCGCGCGTGGCAGCATCGCAGGGCTCCTGCCCTACAAGACTACATCGCTCTCAGAATAACATATCAGCATCTGTTTGGCAAGTGGGGCTTGGGGGGTACGGGTGCAAAGGCATTTGTATCTTGCTCCTTGCGACGCTGGCAGCTTGATTCTCGAAAAAGAAACTCCTACCCGAAAGCAATAGGATTGTCTGCTATGCCCTCTGTCTTTACACGCCTAATGAACCGTGAGTTGCCCGCCAAGATATTCTATGAAGACGACGAAGTGTTCGTCATGGCCGATCATCGCCCGCAAGCGCCGGTGCATCTGTTGATCATCCCCAAAGCTGAATACAAGAACTTCTACGAGACGCCACCCGAGACTCTCGAAATGATGAACCGCACGGCCAAGATGATCGCCGAGAAGCTTGGTATCAGTGACCATTTCCAGATTCAGATCAACAACGGCCTGGGGCAGGAGGTCGACCACGTGCACTATCATTTCAAGTCCAACCGCGGGATGGACAAGCTGGCGTTCACGCAGACGTAAGGTGTCAGCCGCGCTGGCCGGCTGGTGTCAAATCCCTCCACTTAGTCATTGACTTTCTTACGGTTTTGACTGATCTTACCGATAGTAAGAGATTGTACGTGTGAACCTTCAACCGACCTAAAGGAGGTGTAACTGGTTGACCGGAGTTAAAGTACGGGACGATGAGTCCTTCGAACGAGCCCTTCGCCGCTTTAACAAGTTCTGCGAAAAAGCTGGGATTCTGACAGACATCAAGAAGCATCAGCATTTTGAAAAACCGTCCGAGGCGCGCAAACGTAAGCTGGCGGCCGCCCGACGGAAATCCAGGCGGGCAAAATTCAAAGATGATCGATACTAATGTCTCTCTTTGAAAGAATAAACCGAGATATGATAGAGGCCCTGAAAGCCGGTGAGAAAGATCGTCTCGCCGTGCTTCGGGGCCTCAAATCCGATCTGAAGTACAAACAGATCGACAAGGGTGACGATCTGACCGACGAGGAAGCTATTGGAGTTCTGGCCTCACAGGCCAGAAAGCGACGCGATTCCATCGAGCAGTTCGCAAAAGGGGGGCGGGATGACTTGGTGAAGCAGGAAAAGTACCAGTTGGAAGTAATCACCAGCTATCTACCCAAGCAACTCGACGAGAACGAGTTGCGAGAGATTGTCGCCAGGGCAATTGCCGAGGTCGGAGCTGAGTCGCCTCAGCATATTGGGGCTGTCATGAAGGTTGTCATGCCGCAGGTCAAGGGGGTAGCCGACGGAAAAACGGTCAATAAATTGGCCATGGAAATCCTTGCCAAGTAGTTTTAGAACTCCCTATATTTCCAAGAGTTGTAGCAACCCTTATATGGGAGTGTGCTTATGAATTGGGTAGATGGCGTTTTGATTTTGTTGCTCTTGGTGATGGTCGTTATCGGTTCCAAGAAGGGATTGATTCGCGAACTAATGGCCTTTGTGATCTTTTTCGCCGCCGTGATTGTGTCGGTTAATTATATCGATCACTTCGCTGTCTGGGTCTATAACCAAGTTGGCGGATCCCCGCTGATCTCGGCGTTCCTGGCCTTTGCGATATTGCTGGCGATAACCTACGCAGCATTCAAACTGTTGGGCCTGCTGTTCTACCGGGTGGCCAATCTCAAACAGATCGGTAAGAAAGATCAAATGGGCGGCGCGTTGATCGGATTTCTGCGCGGGTGGGTGGCTATCGGCTTTTTGACCTTTATGGCCTTTCTGTTGCCGCTGCCGGATGCGTTCTATATGGCGTTTGAGTCTTCGATGTTCGGTCCGGTGGTTGCCAAGACGGTGCCCTTGATGTACGAGGGGACCTCTGCTCTGCACCCATCGCGACCGAGTTTCATGGGTCAGTTGGAGCAGGCGTTGCTGGTCGCACCCAACGACAGCAAGGGTGACAGCCGAGTGCTGGACGAACATCGTGTCCAGGTGCACCGGGTGCTTTATCAAATGGAACGGTTCTTCACCACGAGTTTGGATGATACCTGATTTGGCTTTGATTTCACAGCCGACTTTCTATATTAGAGCCGACCCCGGGTCGGCTTTTTCATGCGTACCAGGTGAGTATGATTGACGAACACACCATAGAAACGCTCGAATTCCCGAAGATTGTGTCCCTAGTTGCGGGCAAGTGTCTCACTCGATACGGACATGACGAAATCGACACTATCGCGCCGATGTCGAATGTCGAGCTGATTCGCCGCCGTCAGGCTGAAATCTCTGAGATGAAGGACATCATCAGTTTCAGCGAGCATTTTCCTCTCTATCGCATGGAGACCGACTGTCGCGAACTCTTGAAGCGATCAAAAGTAGAGGGCACTGCGCTCGAGGGCACGGAGATCCTTGAAGTCCACGAACTAGTCAGGGTATCGATCGGCCTGAACGAGTACAGCCCCGAAGAGCGGGCGAAGTCTCCCCTGATTGGAGAATATCTGGACGGTATCCGCGCCTTTCCCGAACTGCGAAATCAAATCAACAAGGCACTCGATGAAGACGGGCTGGTGCGGGACAATGCCTCACCAAAACTGCGTATGATCCGACGTGATCTCGCCGACAGCCGCCGCAAGATCGTGGCGCGGCTGGAATCGATTCTCACCGGACGGGCCAAGCGGGCCGGCTGGCAGGATGATGTCGTGACCCAGCGCAACGACCGGTACGTGATTCCAGTCCCGGCTAACTCGTACCAGGCCGATCGTGGCATCCTTCACGACCGCAGTCAATCCGGCGCCACCCTCTATATTGAACCGAAGGAAACGGTCGAACTCAACAACCGGATCAACCTCCTCATGCAGGAGGAGCTGATTGAGATCAACCGCATCCTGCGCGAACTGACGGCCGAGATCGGTCGCCGCGGCGAGCCCCTCATGGAGAACACTCGGATGATCGGCCGCCTGGATTATCTCCATGCCGCCGCGCTTTTTTCGATCCAGATCAACGGCAACGCTCCGGAAATCGTCGACGAGGCGGTGGTGTCCCTGGTCGAAGCACGGCACCCGCTGTTGATCGTGCAACTCGGTGAGATTTCGAAAGTGGTGCCGACCGATATAGCACTGGGCGACGACCGCCTGGTGGTGCTGGTGACGGGGCCTAACACCGGCGGCAAGACGATCGTGCTCAAAACCATCGGAGTGTCGCTGCTGATGGCGCTGTCGGGGCTGCACATTTCAGCGGATGAGAAATCTCAGATCGGTCTCTTCAGAAATCTGCATGCCGACATCGGCGATGAGCAGTCGATTGAGTTGTCGCTGTCCACTTTCGCCTCGCATATCAGGAATATCATCAGCGGCCTTCGCACCGCATCGCAGGATACGCTGCTCCTTTTTGACGAGATCGGCGCCGGCACCGACCCCAAGGAAGGCTCCGCTCTGGCTGAAGCGATCATACTTCATGCCATAGAAAAAGGCGCCTGTTTGGTAGCAACAACGCATTACTCGCAGTTGAAAACGCTGGCCATGGAGCATCCGGAGGTGGAGAACGCCTCGTTGGAATTCGACCGCAAGACGCTGGCGCCCACTTATCGTCTGCGCCTGGGACTGCCGGGGTCGTCGTACGCGGTCGAGATCGCCGGTCGCCTGGGGATGCCGGAATCGATCTGTCGCCGAGCAGCCGACCTGCGGGGAACATCGGAGCGCTCGCTGGCCAACCTGATCGCTACGATCGAAGCTGAACTGACCAAAATCAAGGAAGACCGCAAAGAACTGAGTGAGCGACTCGAACAGGCCCGTCAACTCGAGCAATCCAATCGCACTCGGTCCGAGAAGTTGCGTCAGGAAAAGGAAACAAGTCGGGCCGAGCACTTGGACGAAACTGAGCAGTTCCTCAACGAAACGCGACGGGAGATAGAGCGACTCGTAGCTGAGATCCGTGAATCCCAGGCCTCCAAAGAGTCAGTACAGAAGTTTCACCACACCCTTCAGACGAGACAAGCTCAACTCGCAAAGAAACAAAGACGTCCAAGAGCGAAAAAGCCTGCCAACGGCGTCATCAACGTGGGTGACACGGTCCACGTGCTGTCGTTTGATCAGAAAGGTCAGGTGGAACAACTACTTGGAAACGACAGGGTCAAGGTTCGATTGGGCAATGTGACCACCACCGTGGAGTTGAGAAACCTGGTCAAGACTGACGGAGCCGACAAGAGCATACCGCCGGCTCCATACACTGGATCAACGCCCAGCGACGACACCAGCCCCGAGATTCATCTCAGGGGCATGACGGTCGAAGAGGGGATGGAAGCGCTCAATCGTTTTCTCGATCGGGCCGTGCTCGCCGGACTGCATCAGGTCTACGTGATTCACGGCAAAGGAACCGGCAAACTGCGCAAAGGGTTAACCACCTTTCTGAGCGGACATCCCGAAGTTGACTCGCTGCGCCTCGGTGACTGGAACGAAGGTGGCGCCGGGGTAACGGTCGTGAAGCTGAAGTCATGACATGATACCGCAAGAAACCATCGAACAGATTCGCCAAGCCAACGATATCGTTCAGATAATCGGTGAATACGTTCGACTGAAAAAGCGCGGCAAGAATTATGTCGCCCTCTGCCCCTTTCACACT
>DAOVOW010000125.1 GCA_030629485.1 bacterium | reverse complement strand
TGTTGTCGCCGGTCTCATCGGTCTCTTGTACCGCAAGTACGGGGACCGCATCCAGCAGTTTATCGACAAATACTTTAACCTGCTGGCTTTGGCGTTTGTCGTTCTGCTGATCCTCGGTTTTGTCGCCGTAGGCATGATCAAGGGCCGTTGAGCGAACAGTCGGCGGCGCTGGAACCACTGCCCTCTTCAATTGTTGCCCGACAGCCAATCCGAACAAGCCTGACCGAGTAACGGACCGGGCGGTCGCATGAACCGCAGGGCTATTGCATCAACTGCTGGTAGTCCTCGTATGGGATCACCGGCCAGGTCTCAGTCTCCAGCAGGCCCAGGGCGTTGATGTCTGAAGCGACCTTGAAAGCCAGCGTCTGATCCTCAGCCCTAAACAGCACAAGATAATCATAGCGTCCCAGGGTCGCGAACAACTGATCCACTTTGATGCCGTTGCGGGCAAAGGCATCGATGGACTCATCGACCTGGTGAGTCAGATCGGGATGTTCCTTCTTGGCGTTCGGGTTGAGAGTCATAGCCATAATATACGATGTCATACACTCCTCCAAATTGAGGGTTACCCTTATAGTATAGTTCAGGGACCGTGGCTGTCAAGGACTGACACGCCGTTTGGTGTCGGATCTCTGTTAGGTTTTCGTTTGACAGTCGAGGCCGCTTGACTTAAAGTAACCTTATTACGTCTACGGCGTTGAGCGACGCTGGGCTTCTCACAGCGTGGCGCGCAGGCATGGAGCGCCGCGAGCACTAATACACGGTTGAGAGAGCCGCAAGATCACTCGACCGATTGGACGTTGACCGCGAGTCGAACGTCTTACAGAGAAGAACAACCTCTGGAAGGGAGTAACGATGTTTCGCAGGATAGTGTTTACAGCATTGATGATAGCCGCGGCGGCCAGTAGTCTGGCGGCATCCGATTCCGAATTCGCCAAAAAGATGAAATCAGATTACAAGGTCCTCTCCCAGGATCTCATGAACCACGCATGCGAAGTACTCACCGTCAGCGATTTCGTATATGAGAAGGACGTAGCGACGTTCACCTTCCACGAAGGGATCGTGTATCTGCTTCGCTACGTTGACGACCGCCCTACGACGGCCATTTTTGTCGGCAAGGGCCACGCCGAGATCGAAATCCCCTCACGTCTGGAACGACAATCGCTCCTTATGGTAGCCCGTGACAGTATCGTCAATGAGGACTTTGAGACTTGTTTCATTCGGTTGGGTGATGATTTCGATCTGAAACTGAAAGAGAGATTTACCACCGACACTACCGAGTTGAAGTGGAAGCACTTCAATATGGGCGCCAAAAAACCGCAAGGGGAGATATTCTTCAGACCAACCCTCCATCACACCTATGACAACTACTTTCAACTACTGAGGTCACTGTACCAGCGGCGGGCTGACGGCTATTTCTGGATCGATTTCAATCGGTATACATTCACTTTCGATCCAAGCCGACCGGAGGAAGTAAGGATTGCCTATGAGTATCAGGGCGGAGACGTCGTCGCCACCGACGGCGCCGTGTTTCAGCGGAAAGAACGAAATGTCTACGATGATGCCCGGATGTCGGAAATCGTCTATCCCACCACCATTCTCGACCGACAGGCCGAGATAGAAATGTCCGGTCTTGACGGGAAGTTCCTGAGAGCAGCTCAGACAACAATCCAGGTGCAAGTCAATGCCGACAGCCTCAGGTTTATCTCGCTGTTTCTGCATCCTAACCTCAAGACCGACTCGATATATTACGACGGTCAACCTCTGGACTACCGTCGTCGCAATGATTTTTCCTTTATTGGTCTGACCCTGCCGCACTATCGTTACCAGGGTGACACCATGGCGTTTACTCTATGGTATCACGGCAAGCAGTTCGATCATGCCATGCCCTGGGTGGAGGACCCTCAGGTCACACCGCACGCCTTTACCTTCATAACACCCAAGGACTACAACTACTTCATGCCCGGCGCCGGACCGGTGGAAAAGCTGAACGGCCGACGGCAGACATTTAGTGTTACGCCGCAGAACCTGTACCGCAAGTTCTTCTTCCAATGCTATGCCTCGGGTCTTGACACCGTAGTGGTCCCTTCCGACATCGGCCTGTCGCTCAACTTCCTGGATTGGGTACTGATGGACAAAAAGTATTCGGACTGTTATATCCCACAGAAGATGTACCAGGAAGTTTCGGCACAAGCATTCAACTATATGGCCTCGCAGTTTGGCCCGCCGATCGGGGCGTTTTCGATGTATGTCAGCCCGGCAGGGACCTATAACATGCCGGGCATCTTGTGTGTACCGCAGATCGCGTGTGTCACCGAGGGCGCCATGCACGCTTTGGGTGGTTTTCACGCCGTGGCCGGACGGCAGGCGGCGCGACAGTGGTTCGGTTCCCTGATGCGACCGGCTACCGATCGTGAAATGTGGATCACCGAGGCCGCTCCGGAATACGCCGCCGTTTTGTTCCTCCAGGATGCTCTCGGTTCCACCGGCTACTCCCATCTATTACACCGTCGCGACTCCGTCTACCGCACCGATGACCTCAAGCGCGATTTGCCACTGGCTGTCGGCAGTCGCGCCAAGACAGAGATCCGGTCGAACAAAGGCCTGTGGGTATTGCACATGCTGCGCCTGCTTATGTACGATGTCGAAACTGGTTCGGACCGTGCTTTCATGAAGTTCATGCACGAACTGGCGCTGACTACTAACATGAAGAGTTTCACCAACGACGACATCGTCAAACTGGCCGAAAAGCACTATGGTGAACCGCTCGACTGGTTCTTCAAACACTGGCTCTACGGTCGCGGCTTCCCCGACTATCGCGTGGAGTACAGCATTGCTCACAAGGATGACGGTTACTATGTCGACGGCAAGGTGTTGACCCGAGGCGTCGATGCCGGCTTCAGGATGCCGGTGATTATGCGGGTTGTCGGTTCCGATGGAAGCTCCCATTTTGTGCGGGAACCGATTGAGGGCCTGCACGATACATTCCAACTCGGACCGTTCAGCAACGAACCCAAGGAAGTCGTTTTCAATGAGTTCTACAGTGTGCTGTGCAAACAGAAAGTGAAAAAGAAATAGCTGCGGCACCGACTCCATTTATCTTCGACGGTCACAACGACACCGTCATGAACCTCTACTACCCTGAGCGCGGCGGTGGACGTTCCTTCTTTGAACAAAGCGACAAAGGGCATATCGATCTGCCGCGAGCTCGGACCGGCGGATTCGGTGGCGGTATGTTTGCCGTCTTCGTCACCAACGAAGATTGGTTGAAAGGTCCGCCGAAAGAGGACGTGACACTCACCGACAATGGCTACGACGTCAAGCTGGCAGCGCCCGTTGATTTCGACACCGCTCGTGATACGACCGAGAAGTTAACGACGAGCCTGTTCAACCTGATCGATCAATCGCAGGGTCAAATGCAACTCACGCGCTCGACCGACGAGATCAGAGAGTGTTTCGCCAACAGCGTGCTGGCAGTCGTGCTGCACTTCGAGGGCGCCGAGATGGTAGCCTCCGATCTGATTAACCTGCAACAGTATTATGGCCGCGGTCTGCGCTCGCTGGGTATCTGCTGGAGTCGTCCCAATGCTTTCGGGTGCGGCGTGCCGTTCAGGTATCCCTCGTCGCCCGATATCGGTCCCGGCCTCACTGACGCCGGCAGGGAGCTTGTGCGCGAGTGTAACCGCCTTGGTATCATGCTTGATCTGGCCCATCTGAACGAAAAAGGGTTCTGGGATGTGGCAGCGATCACCAACGCCCCGCTGATTGTCTCGCACAGCGCGGCTCATACTCTGTGCGGTTCTGCGCGCAACCTGACTGACAGGCAACTCGACACTATCGGAGAATCCGATGGGGTCATCGGTGTCAGTTTCTTCAGAAACGACCTTCGCGGCGACGGTCGGCTTGAACCCGATACGCCCATGATAGCAATCGTAGATCAGATACGTTACATCGCGGATCGAATCGGCATCGAACATGTCGCTTTCGGCAGCGATTTCGACGGCGCGACGATTCCGAAGGAACTTGGCGATGTCGCGGGAATGCCAAGGCTCGTGGCAGCCCTGGGCCGCGCCGGTTTCGACGAAGGATCCCTGACCGAATTGTGCCGTGAGAATTGGTTGCGGGTGCTGGCTCGCTGTTGGCACGAAAACGAGTCCTGATTCTTCTGACAAATTAGTTGACAACAATTCGCCGGTTCGCCATGCATTAGTGCTGCCGGTCAGTAGATGCTGAATATGAAGCCGGCGGACCCAATGAGTAACAATAATGGACTATCCGTTCTGGGACATATCGGTCGGTTATGGCTTGTTGATGGCGATTGTCGCTGTCGTGCATGTCTTCGTATCGCATTTCGCTATCGGCGGTGGCCTTTACCTAGTCGTGGCCGAGAGTTTCGCCCGACGAAACAGCGACACTCTGAAACTGGACTTCCTCAAGAAACTCAGCAAGTTCTTCGTGCTGGTGACGCTGGTGTTCGGGGCGCTGACCGGGGTCGCCATCTGGTTCATAATCGGTCTGTTGAACCCGGCCGCCACCGAGGCGCTGATCCACCATTTCGTTTGGGCGTGGGCGTCGGAGTGGTGCTTCTTCCTCATCGAAATCCTGGCCGCCATCATCTATCTCTACGGCTGGGACAAAATGACACCGCGCAACCATCTGATTGTCGGATGGATCTACTTCGGCGCCGCCTGGATGTCGCTGTTTATCATCAACGGCATCCTGTCGTTCATGTTGACACCCGGCGACTGGCTGACCACCGGCAGTTTCTTCGACGGCTTTTTCAATGACACTTTCTGGTCGTCGCTGGTGCTGCGTACCGGCGTCTGCGTCATGCTGGCCGGACTGTACAGCACGCTGGTGATTTCGCGCTATCCGAAGAGTGACTTCAAAGCGAGCACAGTGCGTTACAATGCCGCCTGGGGGCTTATCGGAATGGCTATCATCCTTCCCTCTCTCTGGTGGTATTGGCAGGGTATTCCCGAGGCGCTAACCACCGTCGCAGTTGAAGCAATGCCGACGCCGCTGGATGCCTGGAGCTTTGCCTGGCGTTTCGGGATGGCGCTGATCATCGCCTTTCTGTTGTTTGGTTTGGCGATGCGTCGCCACGTTTCACTGGGAGTAGCTATCGTCATGATGGCGTTGGGTTTGGCCTGGTTTGGCTCCTTCGAGTGGTTCCGAGAATCGATCCGCAAGCCCTTTGTTATCTATGACTACATGTATGGCAACGGTCTGGCACTGGCGATGGCGGACAATTACAGAGAGGATGGACTGCTGCCGTATATAGTGTTCCGAACCGGTGACGACGGCGCCGATCTGTTGCGCCATGCTTGTCGTCGTTGTCACACTATCGATGGATACCATCCTTTGAAACCGGCCTTTGACGGCACCCACGAGATATTCATAGCCGGCATCATCAAAGGCGCTCACGCCCTCAAGGGCAACATGCCGCCGTTTCTGGGAACAGAGAATGAGGCCGACATGATCGCCGGGCACTTATATAATCGTATCGATCATCGGCCGATAAAGGCCATTTATGGCCTCGAGGGTGCCGAACTTGGGCATAAGGTTTACGATATTCGCTGCGGCAAGTGTCACGAGTTCTACGGCTACAACGATAAGTCGGAATCACTGCTGGGACTCGATCCTGAGGAAATCAACGACATTCTCGACATGGTCGAGGACTTTGCCGGGGAAATGCCGCCCTTCACCGGTGACGACGCCGAGCGACAGGCTCTCATAGAGTACCTGCAATTCATGACCGAACAAGCAGGGAGCAAGGCGCCATGAACCTGCCGGACTACAATTTCCTTTCCGCCCCCTTGTGGATAGTAACGATTTTGCACCTGGTGACGCTTACTGTTCACTTTGCCGCCATGAATTTCATATTCGGCGGCACGATGGTTCTGCTGCTCAGCCGCTTGGACGACAAATGGCAACAGCCGGCGGTGAAGAAGTATATTAGACTTCTGCCGACAGTGATGGCGGGCGCGGTGACTTTTGGAGTGGCGCCGCTTCTGTTCCTGCAACTGACCTACCATCGTCTGGTCTATTCTGCCGCTATTGTCTCGGGCTGGTTCTGGCTGATGATAATCGTGGCCGCAATAGTCGCTTACTACTTCTTCTACGGAGCAGCGTTTTCCGCGGACAAAGCTGTCAAGCGACTGCCCGCCTATCTCGCCGTTGCCGTGGTCGGGTTACTGTACGTCTCCTTCGTCTATAGCTCCGTATTCTCGATGGCGGAACGTCCGGTTCTTATGGGTACCCTGTACTTCCAGACACAGAGC
>DAOVOW010000308.1 GCA_030629485.1 bacterium | reverse complement strand
CCGGCCGCCCTTGACACTTCACGCCGCGGCACACGAATACGTTCGAATCCTTATGAAAAGACCACTCTTCGTAGAGACGCCGGTCTATCAGGGAGTCAACTATCCGGCGCAGTCTGCTGGTACTAAGATGGTCGTGCAGCCCGGCGGTAATCACAGCCTCGTGCTGTTCGTACTTGCTGATGAAGAACTGCCCTGGGTTTATCTGAAGCCTGGCGCCAAGAGAGCCGGCCTGGTAGATGCTGCTGCCGTGGGGGATCTGTGTGTGGACCCATTGTGATGCAATAAGCCGGTTATCGGCCAGCGAAACGAGGGAATTGAAGGCGACAACAGAACGCATCGACGGCAACAATGTCAGAGCCGCCAGCAGTATGACAACAATCCTCTCTCCCCGCCCGTTGCACCGTTTGACGATCCACCTTGCCAGACAGGTGACGCATACGGCGCCGGTGATGCAAAGAAAGGGAACAACCGGGATCATATAGCGTGCGAATACGGTGTACCCCCGTCCGGCTACGACATAATAAAGCAGTGGAAAAGAGAGGAAGATCAGGGCCTTTCGAGGGTCTTTGCGAATCATGAACACAATGCCAACGAGCGAGGCGGTCAACAGGGGCCAACTCAGGCCGTGCCAAAGTGAAAAGTGCAGATGGTGCCACCATCCGCGATCGAGGATAATGCCGCGATGGCCATAGGCAAGGTGATCCATCTCGAAAGTGAAGTCTCTGATAAACTGAGAATGATCGAGCAGAGCGTATGGGGTTCCGACGAGGAAAGCAACTACCAACGCTGCAGCAAAGATCAGAGGCCTGCGGTCGAGCAGTACTTCCAACCACCGTTTCCCCTGGCTCCGAACGATGGATATATGCATCATCAGCATGGGCATCAGCAGCATCAGTCCGGCGTATTTGACTGAGGCTGCCAGACCGGCCACAATGCCGGCGAGCAGATACGATCTCGGTGTCTTGTCCTCGACCGCTCGCAGGAGCAACAGTACGGCGCACATTATCAGGAAGGTCATCGGAACATCGGTGACGCCAAAATGTGAGTCGCGCACGTGCAGGTAGGCCAGCGCCATAAAAGCTGATGATACCAGGGCGACTCCCCGGCCGTACAATCGGGTAGCGATTCGATAGACGATGTACACCGTTGCCGTGCCGAGAAAGGCTACCAGCAATCGGTCGATCAGGTAGAAGGCACTGGGGTCGGTAGAGAACTCGAGAATGAATGTGTCAACGGAGTTGAACTTCCCCACAACCATCCCGGCCAGAAAGTAAACTCCATAGCAGATGAAAAGCGTGTACGGGTACAGCGTCGGATAGTTGAACAGGTGCGGGTTCAAATCCCCGCCGCCGAACCTGATCGCGGTGTTTACCAGCCGTGATTCGTCCGGACGACACAGAGTATGCGGTAACCCGAAATCAATCCCCCAGAGCCGCACTATCGCGGCGAGCAAGATGATCGTTATCAGAGCAAAGAGCGCTGAACCTGAAGCGTCGGCATTGGAAGATCGTGATTCGCTCATGTTGTGGAACCCCTTGATCGCTCTTGCGCTTGTCGCTCCATGGCAGGAATATAGCGGAGCGAAATTGGGGGTACAAATCTTTTTTGGGAAAGTCGCCGGCCACTACTGGGGCATTACTTCACCAGCCGCCGCGTGATTTCGTCGGCCAGGTAGAAGCCTTCGTCCGATAGTCGCAGGTTGCCGCGATCGGGTACCAGGTGACCAGACTCGATCAGTATACGATACTGTTTTCGATCCAGTCGGTCCTTGAGCGGTACACCGAAACGCTGCGAGAACCGTTTGCGGCTGATTCCCTGCGACGTGCGCAACCCTAACATGATGGCCTCGGTCATGCGCTCCTCCAGACCGGATTCATCGATCACCCGCGGCAGCCTCCCGGCCTGGAGTTCTTCGAGATAAACTGCGAGATAGGCACGGTTACTGAAGCGTTGGCCGTCCATGAAGGAGTGCGCCGACGGTCCCAGCCCGAGATACTCATCCCCCTCCCAGTAGCCCAGATTGTGTCGACATTCGAACCCGGGCCGGGCAAACGATGAAATCTCATAGCGATGATAACCCGCTTCCTCCATCTGCTGCACGCCGCCGCGGTACATGGCATGGGCAAGCTCCTGGTCCGGCAAACGTAGCGTTCCGGCCGATACCTTTTCGGCCAACCCAGTGCCTTCTTCGATTGCCAGTTGGTAAAACGAAATGTGCGGCGGTTCGAGATCCAACATTTGGTCGAGATCCATAGCCAGCATGTTTGAATTCTGACCCGGCAGGCCATAAATCAGATCCACGCCGAAGTTGGTGAAACCAAGGGCGTTGGCCTGATAAATGGCGCGATGACTGTCACGTGGGAGGTGCCTGCGGTCGAGAACTTTCAACAATCGTGTGTCGAACGACTGAATCCCGAATAGCGGTCGGTTGACGCCGAGTTGCTGATAGAACTCAAGCAGATCGAGATCGACCGATTCAGGGTTGGTCTCAATGCTGAACTCGAGGTTGTTGCTTAGGCGAAAACAGTTCTTGATTATTGCAAGCCAGTCGGAGAGGAGTTCCTTTGCCGCCAGCGAGGGCGTGCCGCCGCCGATGAAGATAGACGTTATATTGCGTTTATCGTCGGCGTACTCGTTTGCGACCAGGTCAGTCTCTGTGGCAAGAGCATGGAAGAACTGCCGCTCAAGGTTTTTGTCGTAGACCTCCTTGTAGAAATCACAGTAAGAGCAGCGATTGCGGCAGAAGGGATAATGGAGATAGAGGCCGAGTGGCATACTATAAGGCGGCGCCGAGGCGGTCCCAGCGGACGTGCGAGGGGAAGTTGTACAATCCCCAGCCGATCCACCGGACGGCATCAACTATGTATGGAAACTCCCAGCCGGGAGAACCAGGATCCGGTTGCCAGGACCAGTACACAAATACCGCCTTACCCCTGATGTTCTCCAGTGGTACCGAACCCCAGAAGCGACTGTCGCGGTTGTCGTCACGGTTGTCGCCGAGCACGAAGCACTCATCGATGGGCACGACGTAGGGACCGAAATTGTCCCTGAACGACAGATCGCCCGGCATAATGCGGCCGTCGACATTCTTTGAAGTCGCCGGGATGGCAGCCACTTCCTCATCGACGTAGACGATTTTGTCGGCCAGTTGAACGGTCTGACCGGGCAGGGCCACAATCCGCTTGATGAAGTCTTTGCTGGGGTTGTTGGGGTACTTGAAGACCACGATGTCGCCGGCCTGAGGACCTTGCCCGAATGAGTAGGCCAGCTTGTTGACGAAGAGGTAGTCCCCTTCGAACAGGGCGTCCTCCATCGAAGCCGAACTGACCCGATAGGCGCTGACGACAAAGAGTCTCAGGAGGATGGCGGCGAACAAAGCCAGCAGTCCGGTCTCAAGATACTCGCGCCAGAGCGGTTTCTGGGGTTTGCGATCGAGAATCTTGACGGACTCGCGATGAACCTCGGCCTGAGTGATGTCCTGTATCAGGAAATCCTTATCCATACTTTTTAAGTTATCGGTTACACCCCCCGATTCTTAACGTCGGAGGGCTGTTTTTCTCAGCTTTCGCATAGATAAATATAAGCCCGGCTTGCAGATACTGCAACGGGAAGTTGGGGGGGTGGTGAGTGGGCGTATGCCCACTGCAAGCCTTCCTTG
>DAOVOW010000149.1 GCA_030629485.1 bacterium | reverse complement strand
TACTCCATCTGTTTGCCGTTGCCGTAGTATTTCAGGTCGATGCCGGTGTAGATGTCTTCGTAGACAATGGCACTGTAGTTGGGAACATCAGTGTGCCATTCGTTGGGGTCGTTGCCGATGAAGTAGTTGCATTTGTAGTCCATGGCATCGACGCCAATCATCCGAGGATTGGGATTAGAACCAACGAAGTTGGCTTTGATGGCGATGGTTTCGATGCTGTCGGGTTCGTGGTGTCGCCCTTCGACTCCGCTCGGCCCTTCGACTCCGCTCAGGGTGACAGGCAAGGCTGTTTCTCGCCTTTCGACTGCGCTCGGGGTGACACGGTCAAGCCGTGTTTCTCGCGCTGCGCGCACGCCCATGAGATTGCCGCGCTCGTCCGCCGTGGCGGACTCGCTCGCAATGACGGAACTGGTGGGTACTCGCCGGGTGAACTGGTAGACAGCGCCGTCGGAGGTGAACCACATGGTGGCTCCGCCGGCATTGGCACGAAACTGTACTTGTTCATCCCACTGTCCCTGATTCTCAGTGAAAGCCAAAGGCATGGATGTGAGGTTGCGGGTGACTTCGATTGATTGAGGGGTCGTTGCTGTCCCAGTAGTGGCCAGCAAAATACTGAGCACGACGAGTGCGTTAGCGGTGTGTTTCATGATTCCTCCGCAAGAAGGTCTTTATATTCGTAATAGTCAGAACCCGCCCTGGGAGTTCTGTAGCACAAGGGTAATATACGACGAATTGGCCCGTGTTCCAAGGTGTTTCTCCCGCTGGCTCACGCTTCGACTGCGCTCGCCCCTCGACTGCGCTCGGGGTGACAGAGAAGAACCCACCTGTCGCGGGGCTTTAGGTGGGGTACCAAGACTTTTTACTCTCCTGACTCTCGATCAGGCGCCTTACCCTCAACACCCCCATCCGTTCCTCAAGGCACCAGTGCCAGGTGCCGATAAAGTGGATAGCTGTTTCTGTGATCGTAAAACGGCAGGAAGGTTCCTATGGCAGAACGAAGGAAACGAAAGAGAAACCCGGTCGACGACTACTACGCGGTTCTCGACAGAGATTCAAACGGCATCGTAGGCGGGCTGGCCAACATCACAACATCAGGGCTCATGTTGATAACCAGGAAACCCGTCAAAGCGTTCAGTATCCATCGGTACAAGGTAGAATTGCCGGAGCCGATTCTTGAATGCGATCAGGTTGCTTTCGACGCTGAGTGTCGATGGTGCAAGGCAAACAAGGCTACGGGGTGGTACGAGTCCGGCCACGAGTTAAAAAACGTCTCTGACGAAGACATGAAGATCATCGCCCACTTGACGCAGCGGTTGATGATTCACGCAATGGTGGAGGAAGAACACCATAAGGGCACTACGGCAGTTGATGCCTGAGTTCCAGGCGTGCTCCACATCCCCTCGTCGGCGACAATGGGGATGGTGAAAACAACCGGCCTAATGAAGACACCCGAGATCGTCGATCAATACTGTGCATGTGCTCTGTGAACCGTAATCCAGCGAGAGGGTCCTTATGACAGAACAACGAAAACACAAAAGGCATAAGACGCAAGACTACCTGATGGTATTCGACCGAGAATCTGATAAGCATATCGGAGGGCTGGCCAACCTGTCCTCCGAAGGAGCTATGTTCATCACCCAGGAACCTGTCCAGAGGTTGATTGCCTTCCGGTGTCGAGTAGAGTTGACGCGACCGATCATGGACCGTAACGAGGTTATATTCGACGCTGAATGCCGTTGGTGTAGAAAGAACGTAAAGACAGGTTGGTGGGAGTCTGGCTATGCGCTGCAGAATGTGTCCCAAGAGAACGAAGAAATGCTTTCCTATTTGATTCTTAGGTTCAGGCTCGGAGAATGGGAAATCCCCAGCCCCGGTGAGGTCAGGACGGTTTCCATGAAAAACCGACGGAATCACCCAAGATTCGTGGCCAAAGACTTCTTTCCCGTCCGCGACCAGCGTACTTCCCGACACATTGGTGGGTTGGCGAATCTGACGATGGAGGGCGCCATGTTGACCACTATGGAGCCAGTTGATAAAGGCAGTATACTTCGTTGCAGGGCGGAACTACCGAAGAAGATTTTCCAACGCGATTATCTTGTATTTGATGCCGAGTGCATGTGGTGTAAGAAAAACGAGGACAAAGGCTGGTACGAGTCAGGATACAGATTGAAGAATGTGTCAGAACAGGATGCTGTTATCATCATGCATCTTATTATCCACTTCCTGGACGAGCAGCAGACCGAGGAAAGAGTCTGCGTGGCGCCGTAAATAAGGACTTCGGTGCTCTGAAACGAGCAGGCACTAAGGACTTTACTTTTCACGACTTACGACATATCTTCGCCTCGCATTTGCGTATGGCATGTGCTTGTTTGCCAGCGCGTGCCGGAGTGGTGAAATTGGTAGACGCAGGGGACTCAAAATCCCCCGGTAGCAATACCATGCCGGTTCGATTCCGGCCTCCGGCACTGACAAGTAAGCTTGTTTATCGGCTTTCGGCCGCCTCGCCCTTAAGGGTACCGTGATTTCAGCCTGCGATCGTCCGGCGCCAGCAAGCTGGTTCTACAACCTCCAATTACCTTGGATAATGGAGCGTCATGAGTTATATTTGTTATAATATAGATTGTTTTCACATGAGGTATTTCATGCGAACCAAACCAACTCACACCCTTCTCATAGCCTTTGTATTGGCCTCGGTGCTCTTGACTGCTGCCGTGGCTGATGATAAGAAACTCCCCGACCCACCCGCGTCGTTCGACCTGCGAAATGTCAGCGGTCAGAACTATGTAAGCTCGGTCAAGAGCCAGACGGGCGGTACCTGCTGGACACACGGAGCCATGGCGGCCATGGAGGGCAACCTGCTCATGACCGGCAACTGGGCAGCAGCCGGAGAATCAGGCGAACCGAACCTGGCCGAGTATCATCTCGACTGGTGGAACGGTTTCAATACACATTGCAACGACGATGCCCCCGGCAGCGGTGGACTCATTCCCCATGAGGGGGGCGACTACCGCGTCACAGAGGCTTATATGTCGCGCGGCGAGGGGGCGGTGCGGGACATAGATGGACAGTCGTATAGCATCCCACCGGACAGATCGAATCCCGACTGGCATTACTACTATCCTCGCGACATCGAGTGGTTTGACGCCGGGGCGGACCTCAGTAATATCAACATCATTAAACAGAAGATTATGACCGAAGGCGTCATGGGCACATGTCTCTGTGTCGGCGGCTTTATGAGTAGCTACGTTCAGTACCAACCTCCGGAAACACCCGAAGAGCCTAATCATGCCGTCGCCATCATCGGATGGGACGACAACAAAACCTCACATGCGCCGTATCCCGGCGCCTGGCTGGTCAAAAACAGCTGGGGTAGCGGTTGGGGCTACGACGGCTACTTCTGGATTTCATATTATGACAAACATGCCGGTCACCATCCGGAGATGGGCGCGGTCTCGTTCCAGAATGTCGAACCGATGGCCTATGACAAGGTGCTCTATCATGACTATCACGGCTGGCGTGATACCATGACCGGTGTGACCGAGGCGTTCAACGCCTATTACGTTGGCGACGGGAGCATCCTGCATGCGGTGAACTTCATCACCGCAGTAGATGACGTGGATTACACCGTCCGGATATACGGCGGATTCGAGAACGGAGAGTTGGTTAACGAGCTGTCGACTATGTCCGGACATTACGATTACAGCGGACTGCACACAGTCGACCTGCCCGCCCCCCTGATTATACCGGACGGAGAAGTGGGCCTATACCTGTCCCTTTCATCCGGCGGGCATGCCTACGACCGGACTTCCGACGTACCGGTTCTGCTGGGCGCATCGTATCGGACTACCGTGATCTCTCACTCCAACCCGGGCGAGAGTTTCTACCGTAGCGGCGGCGACTGGGTGGATCTTTTCCTCGATAATCCGACAGCCAATTTCTGCATCAAAGGTCTGACCGAGGTTGTTTTCAGTTTCGATGCCGACACTACCTGGGGATGGGCGCCTTTGGATGTCAATTTCGACGCCACCTCCAAGCTGAGTGTCGATTCGTGGCTCTGGGATTTTGGTGACGGCGACTCGGCCTTCATCCAGTCACCGTCGCACACCTATCTGGAACCGGGGCTTCATGATGTCACGGTGCAAATCGACGCGGAGGGCGATACTTATACGGCGACCAGGAAACGCTACATAGCGATACTGGCTGATACTCTGGTCGGGGACAGCCTGATTACCGAGAACCCGAACCAGTCGATGGAGATTGTAGTATACGGCAATAATACCATCCCGATCAGAAAGATAATTATACCGGTCAAATTCTTCGGTACTCTGAGTGTAGTACTTGACTCCTTTTCGACCGCCGGCTGTCGCACCGAGTATTTTGAAGAAGCCTTCTATATTCATTTCTCGCCTTCAACCAAACGGACCACCATCATGCTGTTGACCTCGGCCTACCGCACCTCGCCCGATCTGGAGCCGGGTGACGGTCCGTTGCTACGGCTGTTCTTCAGCCTCGACGGCAGCGCCACCCTGGGAGAGGAGGTTACCATCGGTTTGGATGGTTACACCTCAGTCACGACGGACTACCTGCCGAACTTTGAGGGTGAGATGGCCGCTTACGCGCCCGACATCGTGGACGGACTCATCGCTTACCGCAAATGCTGTCAGGGAATTCGGGGCAACATCGACGCCGACCCGGACGATCGCATAGACATCAGTGATCTGGTCTACCTGGTCGATTACATGTTTTCCGGCGGCGACGAACCAACCTGCTGGAAGGAAGCCAACGTCAACGGCGATTTCATGGGTGATCTGCTTAAGCAGGTGGATATCGATGACTTGGTATACCTGGTCGACTACATGTTCACGAACGGTCCCGAGCCGCCGGCCTGTCCGTAGTCTTGTAGGGTAGGTTTGTCTTCAAACCTGCCGACAAAGGCGGGTCCAAAGACGGACCCACCCTACGGATCTACGCCTGATGTTGCACGGGAAAATGGGGCGATAGCTAATCATCAAGCGGTTCGGGGAAACTCGGTATCTCACCGGGACGATGCTTAACTGTATCCAGCGTTTCATCGGTCCGCGGCGCGATCAACTCATGCCCCAGAATCGCTACGGCGCAACTGTTGAGCGCATCGAGTAACTCTCTCCGGCGAAAGGTCTGCGCCCACAAAGTGTGTTTGGCCTTCAGCGTGCCATCGAAGTGACCGGCATAGCTACTTTCAACTACCTGCTGGAAACGGTACTCGTCCTCTTTCCAGTTGACGTAGACACTGATGAAGTCGACACCACGGCTATTCGGATCAAGCGATTCAAGAATGGCTATCAGGTAACGATGCGCTTTGGTGTTGAGGCGGACAGCGAGGCGCACTCGCATCCCTGAGGTCAACTCATTATCGCTGGGGTCAGCCGGGAACTCCTGAATTAATTCTATCCAGTCGTTACTGTCGGGATTGTCCGGTCGGTTCCATTGGCCCAGCCATTCCAGCAGAACGGCCTTAGTCCCGGCCACATCCAACAGCGGCTCCTTTTGGAGGAGTTCTTTGTTGACGGCGGACTTGGTAGCTTTTGATAACGGCATGACTGTCCTCATTATTGAGAAGCCCGCGGGCGACTACCTATGAACAGATATCGGCACTATCGGAGGCGGGTTGACCGATGATGGCCGGCTACACGCCGGCGATCGGGCTTGTTGAAAAAGTCACCATAGATAGTTGCGGCGGGTCTGGTCCGCCGCGGCGGACGCGAGCGGATTTGTGTGACCTGCCGCCCTTGTCTGAC
>DAOVOW010000045.1 GCA_030629485.1 bacterium | reverse complement strand
GGAGGCTGCCGCCATTCTTGACGCCGTCCTCGGGGAGGATTACTTTGATACGGAAACCATGGAATGATCGACTGCTCTACATACAGGGGGTTTCTATGAGAACCGCAATATCGCTGCTGCTGTTTATCTTCTTAGTGGTGGGTGCTGTCGTAGCACAGGAGGAGCCGGAACCGGCGACCACATCAACGACGCCGTCGGCCATTTCCTACACCAGCATCGAGGAGGCGCGGGCGGCCACGGCTGTGCCTTGGTACAATTTCTGGGATGATCCGAAACCTATAGTACTGACATTCTACACCGACTGGTGTACGTGGTGCAAGACTATCGACACGGTCGTATTGGTAGATTCTGCCGTAATCGATTTCTTCGACAATGAAATGGCCCTGGTGATAATTAACGCCAAGGTCGACACCGTGCTGGCCAAACAGTATCATGTGTCCGGCTACCCCACGCTGGTAATGATTGGGGCGGACGGCAACGAAGTGGACCGCCTGGTTGGATACCTTTCCCCCGAACCGTTCCTCAAGACTTTTCGTGATTACGGCAACGGCATCGGGACTTTGGACGACCTGTTAAATCGAGCGATCACCGAAACCGATCGTGAGCTCTATAGTAAGATAGCTGAGAAGTACAAGTATCGCGGTGGCAGTGACGATGCCAAGACCTGGTACCAGAAGGTTGTCGATGAGGATGATCCGCTGGACTCGCTGTCCGGGGAAAGCCGACTGGCTCTGGCCGACATGTTCCGTCGGGCCAAGGATTGGGAGACTGCCGAAGCCGCCTACAAGTCGATCATTGCCGACTTCGGCGACAGCCATACGGGTACGAATGCTGAGATATGGACGGCTATCGTTTACAAACAGAGCGCCGACACCACCAAAGCAGTCGCGGCGTTTGAGGCGTTCATTGAAAACCACCCGGATCATGAGAATGTCGAATACTGCCGGAAGCAGATCAAAAAACTAACTGAACCGCCGGAAGAGAAAAAGGACACGGAAGAATAATGCCGGCTTCTGCCGGCGGCTGTTGACACTGGAATCTCGATCGATGAAGAAACGCACGCTGATATACGAGAAATCATCACCCGGTCGCAAGGGGTACACCCTTCCCGCGTGTCGCATGAGTGAGGACGAAATCCTCGGTTCCATCCCGGCCGAGTTCCGTCGCGAAACCGATGCTGAACTCCCCGAGGTCACCGAGGGTGAAGCGATGCGACACTTCGTAGCTCTATCGGTCAAGAACCATCACATCGACAAAGGGTTTTACCCGCTGGGATCGTGCACCATGAAGTACAATCCCAAATTGAACGATGTTGCCGCCGCTATGCCCGGGTTTGCAAATCATCATCCCCTGGCGCCGTGTAGTACGGCGCCGGGGTGCCTGCAGTTGATGTGGGAGTTGTCTGCGCTCCTGGCTGAGATATCCGGACTGCCTTCGGTCTCGCTGCAGCCTGTGGCCGGTGCGCAAGGCGAGTTTGCCGGGCTGCTGGTGATGCGCGCTTGTCATCTGAAACGAGGCGAGAAGCGCGACCGCATTATCATCCCCGATTCCGCTCATGGGACCAACCCGGCCTCGGTAACCTCGGTCGGGTTCACCAGCGTACAGATTGAATCCAACGAACATGGTGTCGTGGCACCCGAGGCGGTGGCAGCGGTCATGGATGAGAACGTCGCCGGTATGATGCTGACCAACCCGAACACGCTCGGTATCTTTGAAACGCACGTCAAAGAGATCGCTGAGATCGTCCACGCCAAGGGTGGCTTGATGTACCTCGACGGCGCCAATCTGAACGCCAACATGGGTATCTTCCGACCGGGCGACGTCGGCTTTGACATCATGCATTTCAACTTGCACAAAACTTTCTCCACACCGCACGGTGGTGGTGGTCCGGGGGGGGGAGCGCTCGGTGTCACTGCTGAGTTGGATCGCTTTCAGCCTTCGCCGGTCCTGGAGAAAGACGGCGACGGCCAGCTGTTTTTCAACTATGACCGTCCGGATTCAATCGGTCGGCTGCATTCGTTCTACGGCAACTTCGCGAACATGGTGCGCGCCTATGCCTACATTCGCAACCTCGGCGGTGAGGGACTCCGTCGCGCCAGCGAAATCGCCGTGCTCAACGCCAACTACCTCAAGACACTCATTCGCGAGGACTACGAAGTCCCCTATGATGGTCCCTGCATGCATGAATTTGTGGCATCAGGTAGCCGCCAGAAGAAGCTGGGGGTAAGAACCCTCGACATTTCCAAGCGCCTTCTTGACTTCGGCGTGCATTCGCCGACCAACTACTTCCCGCTAATAGTGCCGGAGGCTCTGATGATCGAGCCGACCGAAACTGAGAGCAAAGAGACGCTTGACGATTTCGCTGAGATCATGAAACAGATCGCACGCGAGGCTCAGGAGAACCCTGAGCTTGTCACCTCCGCCCCCCACACCACCCCCGTCCGCCGCCTCGACGAAGTCACCCCCGCACGCACGCTGGATGTGTGTTACAAAGGGTGATGACAAGTAAGTGCGAAGTGATCCGTGGGCGGCAGACGTCCTGAGGTTGTCCCAAAAGTCTATGTTCCGGCAGTTCTTGGCTCTGCCGAAGGCGGAGGTGTGAACTGCCGATTGTCGGCTGCCATGCCGGACAACGTCTTAGTGAAGAGCGACAGGTCACACGCTCGGCTCCGCCGTGCGCAAGACCCGTCGCAACTACCTTGTGGGACAGCCTCTCCTCGTCTTTCCCTTGATTACCTTGGATACGTCCTTCAAACGGGCAGACCGGGAGGTCTGCCGCGCACGAGAGAAAGTTGTCGAAACCACAGGGGTTTCGACCTACAAGACCTGCATAAAGGTCCAGGCTTGGTGCCATTATCACAGCCGGTGTGACCCGACAGGGCTTGAATAGTCTGAGTGCCGGTTTCATATAGGACTTGATTCTGTCCTGTTTTCTTGCTATACTTGATACGTTGCGATGACGACATCGTTGTTAAAGGCTGCCGCTGTTATTGCCCGGCTGTCACTAGCACTACTTTTGCTGACAGCCGTTTTTCATGCGGGCAGTTACGCTCAGTCCGGAGACTCTCTGCCGTTTATAGACCATACCCACTTCGATCCGCCGCCATCAAAGTCAGCCGCCAATCCGTACCTCACTTCGCAAATTCACATGAACGGTCGGTTCTGGACGACTATCGTAAACAACGGAGTGGTAGGCAATATCTTCAGAACCAGATTGCCCACCGAGCGCAAGACGGCGCCGTCGTTCTACTACCCTCAGTATAGTCGAGTGCAGCACGGTTACTATACCGGTCTCTGGATCGGCGGCGTGGTGGGAAACGATACGCTGGTAACGACCGCCATTGATGAAATCGGTCAACGCGAGTTCTACCCGGATACGTATCCGCTGGGCCAGTTCGACGTAAGGTCATCCGATCCCAGTTCACCGTACTTCAACCAGCGGGCCAGCGCTGAAATAGAGTTCCACGCAACATTCACCGACACCTTTGAGGATCAACCCTTCGTCCCTTACAACAGCTATGACAATCGCTCTCACAAGTCGCTGAATCTGAACGTCCAGCAGTCCAGCTATTCATGGTCGCATCGGTATGCCCAGGATTTTCTGATCGTCAACTACCGTTTCATCAACATAGGAGTAGATACGATCAAGTCGGCCTGGGTGGGTATTTATTACGGCGGCTGTAATCATCACCGCGGCGAGATGCCGTATCCGATGCCGGACGATGTTGAGGGTTACATCTACTCGGCGCCTCACGAATTCGAAGAACTGGGTGATGAATTGCTGCGGATCGCCTGGATCGTGGACAAGGATGGCTGGGCTGGTTCTTTTGGCTGGAATTTCGTGCGCACGCCTCACGTTTTCGGCATTGCACCTTTGCACGTTCCCACCGGCGCCACCGATTTCAACTTCAACTGGTGGAACAGCGCCCGCGGACCGCATTACAACTGGGGTCCCCGCCATAAAGCCGCCGGGCTGTCGCCGTTCCGTTCTTTCTATGGCGGGTTGGGCATGCCGTTGAGTGACCGCAATCGGTATTATCTGATGTCCAATCCGGAGATTGATTACAGCGGGTTCGAGGCAGCGCTTGATCACACCGACGACGGCTGGCTCCCCCCTCACCGCAGCGCCACACGAATCGCCTGCGGACACCAGGTTCAGTTCGTCTCCTCCTTCGGCCCGTTTACCATGCCGCCGGGAAAGGTGGAGAGTTTTGCAGTCGTTCTGGCCGTCGGCGAGAACGTTCACACCCAATCGAATGCCTATCGCGAACTGTTCAGCGCCAGGTCGCCGCAAGCTTACATGGATTACCTCAGTTTCGAGGATCTTGTTAGCAACGTACGCTGGGCGCGCGTCATCTACGACAATCCGGGCGTCGACACCGACATGGACGGGGACTCAGGCAAGTGGTTCATCCATTGGGATCCGACCACTCAGGAATCCGTGAAAGTCTTCTACGAAGGTGACGGGGTACCGGATTATCGGGGGGCTTCACCGCCGCCGCCACCACCGGTGCGGGTTGCGGCGGAAGACGGTCGGATTATATTGAGATGGAACGGTTACGAAACGGAAAACCACATCGATCCGATGACTCGGGTCAAGGATTTCGAGGGGTATCGGGTTTACCTGTCGCGCTCCACCGTCGAACAGGAGGCGGTGCTGGTATGGTCGTATGACCTCGAAAACTACAACCGCTATCGCTGGAACATTAGGCGAAACCGATACGAGCTTAGGGAGATACCGTTTACTCTCGATTCACTACGGGTGTTGTATGGTGAGTCGTTCGACCCTTTTGCCTATTCGTATTACGATCCGTTTTCGCACAATGGAACACAGTTCTACTTCGAACCCGCCGACTACAATGCATCCGACTTTCTGGACCCTCGCGGCATCCACAAGGTCTATCCCGACGCCGAACTTGACACCTCTGACGTCGACGATAAAGGTCGCTTGCGCTACTACGAATGGGAATACGTGATCGAAGATCTACTCCCCACCGTCCCCTACTGGGTATCGGTTACAGCCTTCGATTTCGGCCATCCGGGTAAGTCGCTCGACCCCCTGGAATCATCGATTCGTAATTCCATGATAAAGGTGTTTGCCGTCAGCCACGGCGATGATGTCGTGCTCAAAGACGGCAAGCTGGATGTTTACGTCTATCCCAACCCTTACAAGGTGGATAACGAATACTATGCGCGAGGGTTGGAGAATCGCCTGGATGAAACCGGGACCGACCGGGCACGCACGATCTACTTTGCCAATTTGCCGCATAAGTGTCGTATTTCCGTTTACTCTCTTGACGGCGATCTGATTCGAACCATGGTCCATGATGAGCCGCTCGGTAGCGGCACCGCCTCAGTGCATCGCTGGAATCTGGTCAGTCGCAATAATGAGGCGGTTGTCTCCGGGCTTTACTACTGGGTCGTGGAGTCGGAGTTTGGCAGCCAGATAGGCAAGCTGGCGATTCTAAGGTGAGCCTTACGGTTCGTGGCGCCGTCATCGCGAGGTCTCCTTCGGCGGCGGTGGTGATCTCACACTCGGAACCGTCTGACCATTTTGAGACTGCTACGTCGTTCGCCTGCGGCGGACTCCCTGCCATAACCGGCTCGGAGGGTACTTATGAATTATCCGTGCTGGAGTGCTCGGGAGCAGTCATACGCAACCTCGTTCACGCTCAAATCGTACTATTTGTGAACGGTTGTCAATCCCGTTGCCGCATGGTATATTGGGTTTGCGCCTCGAGAATTGAACGGAGAGCCACTTAGTGAACCTGCTGCCTCGATTGATCCGCACAATCTGTCTTACCGGCTTGCTCGGCCTGACGCTTGTAGTCGGCGACGTCCGGGCGCAGCGACTGCCGGTGCCTTTTGATAATCAACGAAAGATCGATCTGCCCGATCAAAAGAGTGCGGCTTTCCCATACCTTACGATGCGCCTGCACGACAACGGTGACTTGTGGACGGTCGTAAACAACAACAGTGTCATCGGGAATATCTTCAGCTTTCAGATGCCGGATGAGCATAAGCAGGCGCCTTCGTTTTACCATCCCGGTTACAGCCGCATTCAACATGGTCATTACGCAGCTCTTTGGGTCGGTGGAGTGGTGCGCGGCGATTCCCTGGTGACCACTGGAATGGACGTGGCCTGGGATTACTGGGATGTGTACGATCGGGGCTACCCGATGGAGTTCTGGCCGGATCAGTGGCCGTTCGGTGATATGACGGTGCGTTCCAACGATCCCGGATCGCCTTACTACGATCCGCAGGCTCGGGCGGAACTGGAGATCGAGACAGTGTACACCGATACGGCGAAGAACCACTGGTGGGTACCGTTCAATCCGTATGACGGCCGGGGACATGAACCGATGGGTCTGAGGGTAACGCAGACAAGCTACTCCTGGTCTTACAAGTACGCCCGTGATTTCATACTCGTTGACTACTTGATCGAAAACAAAGGACGCGACACTATCTACGACGGATTTGTGGGGACGTACCACGTCGGCTGTATACGTCATCGCGGTGAACAACCCTGGCCCCCGTACGATGACGTTGAGGGCTATATTAAATCAGTGCCTCATGAATTCGAGGAACTGGGTCAGGAGGATCTGCGCATGGCCTACATCCTGGACGCTGATGGTTGGTCGTGGTCCTTTTCCTGGGACTTCCTCAGAACCACCAGCGCCTTTGCGATCGCTCCTCTGCGCATTCCCAAAGGCGCCGGTCTGTACAATTTCAATTGGTGGATGGACCAGGAAGGCTCGCGGTTTAACTGGGGTCCGCGTCAGTACGGAACGTACCAATACCCGCTCAGGTATTTTTCCGGCGGCCTCGGGATTCCCTACAGCGATCGGGATAAGTACTATCTGATGGCCAAACCTGAAGTCGATTACGACGGCTACGAGGCGGCTGTGGACCACACTGATGAGGGCTGGTTGCCACCGCATGAGTATGGAGGTCTGTTGGCGCGCGGACACTTTACGAAATTCCTGCAATCCTATGGTCCGTTCATGCTGCCTCCCGGAGGAGCGGTCGATTTCACTATCGTCATGGCCATCGGCGAGAATGTCCATTATGATCGGATGGCCTTCAGAGAGACTTTTGACACGCTCAATCCGTATCCATTCATGGATCAGTTGGATTTCGACGATCTGATTACCAACGTGCGATGGGCTAAACAGATTTTTGACAATCCGGGAGTGGATACTGATCACGACGGTGATTCCGGCAAGTACTTCGATCGCCTCGACACGGTGAGCGGCGACAGTATCAGGATTTATTACGAAGGCGACGGAGTGCCGGACTTCCGCGGGGCCACCGCGCCGCCACCGCCGGAGCTAAGGGTGATTCCATCCAACGGACGCATCATCGTGCGCTGGAACGGTCGCAATACCGAAAACTACTTTGACCCGTTGAGCTATGCCCGCGACTTTGAAGGGTATCGAGTATACTTGTCGCGATCGCCGCATTTCGACCGACCGTCGCTCCTGACTTCCTACGACCGACACAATTACAGCCGCTATCATTGGGACCACCGACGAAAGCGGTATATGCTAACCGAGTTGCCGTTTACCCTCGACTCTTTGAAGGTAGTGTATGGTGAAGATTTCGATCCTCTCGCATACAGCATTGCCGACCCCCTGGAAATCGGCAACGAGTCGTACTACTTCGCGGGCGTGGACTACAACGCTTCGAAGTTCACCGATAGCACCATCCATAAGATCTACCCGGATGCCGTCAACGACACCGGTGATGTTGATGATGAAGGCCGTATGCGGTTCTATGAGTACGAGTACGTTATTGAGGACTTGCTGCCGACGGTGCCTTACTGGGTGTCGGTGACTGCTTTTGATTTCGGCCACCCTCCGAAAAATCTCGATGCCCTGGAGTCCCGGCCGGACCAGAACATGGTGAAAGTAATGGCGGTCGATCAGGAGCCGGAAGTTCTGGCTGGCGGCAAGCTGAATGTTTATTGCTACCCCAACCCGTATCGCATCGACGGAGATTATCCTGAACGCGGCTTTGAAAATCGTGGCAACGAACTGCCGGTGTCGCGGGCCGGGACCATATACTTCGCCAACCTGCCCCATCGATGTACAATCTCGATCTACACCCTCGACGGTGATCTGGTACGACGGATGGAACACGATGAACCCGAGGGGAGCGGTACCGCCTCGGTGCATCGGTGGAACCTAGTCACACGTAACACCATGTGGGTGGTCTCGGGCCTGTACTACTGGGTGGTTGAATCGGCACACGGCAGCCAGATCGGCAAGCTGGTTATCATCAAGTAGCGACGACGGCACACAGCTTCGCATTCTTTGCGATCATTGATTTGCCGCTGTACATTTTGCGTCCTCCCCTGTAGATTGTAGTTGAAAAGAATAGTAGGCTCCGTTCAGCCGCCTGATGTTTCCTGACCGCGTTCAGCGGCTGGCTGTCACGCTGAGCGCCTGCACATGCCGGTTTTTACGAGTGAAGGCAGAGCATCTATGAAAGAGCCCGTCCGGTCCGGATCTGATTCTGCATGCCCTTTTGCTACCAATCCGTTCAGACGATTCCTGACTTTGTGCCTGACCGTCACAGCGCTTTTTTCGCTGTGGGGACGGTCGACGACGGCGCGCGAGCCGGTTCTGCTGTGGCCTGATAGCACCAGGCAGAATCAGTCGATCGCCAAGGCAGCGGCTTATGGACCCTGGGTGGACTATCGCATTCAGGACAACGGGTACCTGTGGACCACCATCCACAACAACGGCGCCATCGGCAACGTCTTTCGCAATAAACTACCCCACGAGAACAAAACGGCGCCGTCTTTCTACCATCCACGCTACAGCCGCATACAGTACGGTTACTATGCCGCTCTTTGGGTTGGCGGCGTGGTCAACGGCGACACTCTTGTCTCGACCGGTATTGAGACCGACTGGAAATCCAAAACCCGGGTGCCACCGATGGAATTCTGGCCACCGGAATGGCCCGATGGGATAATAGAGACCCGATCCAACGATCCCTCAGTCGAATACTATAGTCCCGATGCAAAGGCGGAGTTGGAACAGATAGCCCACTATGTGGATACCATAGAATCCGGATGGTGGATACCGTACAACGACTACGACGCTCGTGGCCACCGGCCTCTGGGCCTGGCCGTGAAACAAACCACTTACAGTTGGTCCTACAAGTACATTCGGGATGTGATAATTGTCGATTATGAGATATCAAATGTCGGCGGCGACACAATCCACGATGCCTTTGTGGGCCTGTACTACGTCGGATGTAATCACCATCGAGGTGAGCAATACTACCCACCCGATGACGACATCGCCGGTTATACGCGATGGTGGCCTCATGAATTCGAGGAACTTGGCAACGAGACCATGAATGTCGCGTGGCTGCTGGATGCTGACGGTTGGTCATGGTCGTTCAGTTGGGACATGGTGAGAACCACCAGCGCCTTTGCCATCGCGCCGCTGCGGATTCCAAGAGGAGCCAGCCTGTACAACTTCAACTGGTGGTACGACAATATCGGGACTAAATACAATTGGGGTCCACGCAAGGCAGGGACGTACGACTACCCGCTGCGGCTTTTCGAGGGAGGCCTCGGCGTGCCGCGAAGCGATCGGGAGAAGTATTACCTGATGTCCAAACCGGAGATCGACTACAGCGGTTACGAAGCAGCCCTCGACCATACTCACCAGGGCTGGCTGCCGCCGCATGAATACGGTGATAAGATCGCTGATGGATACCTTCCCGAATTCGTGGTGTCCTACGGACCGACGACGATTCCTCCGGACGGGGCGACCAATTTCGCTGTGGTCATGGCCATCGGTAAGGATATCCATTACGACCGGAGCGCCTTCTACGACATGTTCGATCCGCACCAGCCGCAGCCATT
>DAOVOW010000340.1 GCA_030629485.1 bacterium | reverse complement strand
GCGAGTCGGCTGACAGCACCTGAAACGACATAGTGAAAACTTACAAGGACCGAAATATCACCAAGGTTATGTCGTGGTTTCGGGCGACCCCGTCTGACGGCCTTTTCATTCTTAGACGATCAGCATCGCGTCGCCGTAGCTGTAGAAGCGCATACGTTGCTTGATCGCCTCGTGATAGGCGTTCAGGATTCGTTCGCGACCGGCAAAGGCGCTGACCAGAATCATCAGTGACGACTTCGGCAAATGGAAATTGGTCACGAGATGATCGACAAACCGAAACTTGTGACCGGGGCGGATGTACAAATCAACCATACCCGAAAACGGCTGGACCATATCGTCATCAATTGGCGCCGATTCAAGTGTGCGCACGCTGGTGGTGCCGACGGCGACAATTTTCCCGCCGCGAGCTCGCACGCGATTTATCGCCGCCGCCGCCTTGGGTGAAAGTGTGGCCATTTCCGGATCCACCACGTGCTCCTCGATTGTCTCGGTCTTTACCGGCTTGAATGTCCCCGGCCCGACATGGAGGCAAACTCTGATTGTCTCGACCCCCTTTCGTTCCAGGCTATCGATAATCGACTTAGTGAAATGAAACCCCGCTGTGGGTGCAGCCACGGCACCCACGTGGTCTTTGTCGGCAAAGATAGTCTGGTAACGCCTGAGGTCGGACGGCTGGTCGTTGCGCCTGATATAGTGCGGTAGCGGTACGTGCCCGAAACGCGCTATGATCCTGCTGCGCTGTCGCTCCGAGTGAAAGGCGATTACCCATCGTCCATTGCCGATGTCCGCGACCAAACGAACCGTCAGGTCATCGAACTGAATCTCCTCCCCCACCTTCACCCGGCGCGAAGGCGACACCAGCGCCTCCCATGCCAGCGGCTGAGTGGGGTCGACCATTCTCACGAGAAAGATCTCGACTTTAGCCCCGGTCGCGCGGCGCCCCCACAGACGCGCCTTGAATACCTTGGTATCGTTGACCACCAGGGCATCGCCCGGCTTGAGATAACTGACGATGCTCTTGAAGGAATCAATGCGCACCTCGCCCGATCCCCGATCCAGAATTATCAGCCGCGATTGGTCCCGCCGCCGGGTGGGATGCTGTGCGATCAACTCTTGGGGCAGATCATAATCGAACAGCGAAATATCGGTGGCATGCTTGAGCAAAGCGGGCAGCCCTTCAGCGCCTGGCGTAGCGAAAGATTACGATACTTCTTATCAACGAGGATATTACGGGCGTCATCTATAGTGTCACTTCAATTCTGAACATGCGCTATCCGAGCGACTTTGACAACCGATCTCACGTTAGCAGATGGTCCTGCCACGCCTTCAACAAGCCTTTCTGAACATCAGTAAGCTCAGTAGATACTGATCTTCCACTTAGCCAATCGGTCAGTGCATTCAAGGCTGCTCGGGTATCACCCACCGTTAGAGTGTGGCCCGTTGTCTCTTTCAGTTGGTCGCGGAGTCTCACTGTCTCCTGAATTAGTATAGCCACCGTCCCGGTAGGATCATCTTCACGAGTGAGCAGCCCCAACAACTCTTTCAACTCATCCTCGTTCATGATTCGATAACTGTGCGCCCCGGATAATCGGGATGACCGACATCACAGACGGCCACAGTTCAAAACATAGTTTGCTGTCCACCAGTCGGAGGCTCTATACCCAGATGCTTCATCGCTTCGGGCGACGCTACCCGGCCGCGTCGTGTGCGCTGGATGAAGCCGATTTTGAGTAGAAACGGCTCGACCATATCCACCAACGTGTCGACTTCCTCGTTTAATGTAGCGCCCAATGCCTCGATCCCCACCGGACCGCCCTTGTAATACTCGATTATGACCTGCAGTAGCTTTCGGTCGAGGTTGTCCAATCCCAGGGCGTCGACTCCCTCGGCGTCCAGCGCCTTAACGGCGATTTCGTTACGGATGACACCGTCATCTTTGACCGCAGCGTAATCGCGCACCCTTCTGAGCAATCGATTGGCGATCCGCGGCGTACCCCGCGAGCGCAGGGCGATTGTCTGAGCCGCCTCGGTCGCTATCTCAGTTTCGAGAAGTCGCGCCGAACGAAGGACTATCTCGGCCAGATCTTCCGGCGGATAGAAATCGATATGGTAGTACAACCCAAACCGATCCCTGAGTGGTGAAGACAACATACCCGCCCGCGTCGTGGCGCCGATCAAGGTAAAGCGCTTGAGCGGGACATTTATCACCTTGGCGAAAGCACCCTTGTCGACCACGAAATCAACTTTGAAATCCTCCATGGCCGGGTACATGAACTCCTCGATCACCGGGGACAACCGATGGATTTCGTCAATGAAAAGGATGTCACCCTCTTTGAGGTTGGTCAGTATCCCCATGAGGTCGCCGGTTCGCTGAAGGGCCGGTCCGGCCGTGGCGAAAAGTTTCGAATCCATCTCCCTGGCGATAATATGCGCCAGCGTGGTCTTGCCCAACCCCGGTGGACCGTAAAACAGGATGTGCTCGGCTGCTTCCTTGCGCTGCCGGGCGGCATCAAGGGTTACTTTAAGCTTGCCGCGTAATTCTTTCTGGCCGATATACTCCGCGAGTGTCTTCGGCCGCAGGGAAAGCTGTGCCTGATCTTCTTCAGGAGTGATCTGCCCGCCGGAAAGAACGCGTTCGCGAGTCATCAGGAATCAACCTCGGTCAAATGCCGGCTCTGAAAAATACAGCTTATTAGCTGTTCGGCGCTTTTGATTTTCGGATTATCCTGAAGCGCTTTTTCAATCATCTGCTGCGCTTCATTCGGCTTGTACTGTAGTTGCAGGAGGACTTCGGTCGCCTCGTCGGCAAATGGCGGCGTCGGGGTCGGTTTCTTGGCCAGTGGCTCATCCTTTTTCGACAGGGCGAACTTGGCCGTCTTGCCGTGAAGTTCGGCAATAATCTTCTCAGCCAGCCGGGCGCCGACACCCGGCAGACGATTGAGGCGAACCGCGTCTTTGGTTTCTATAGCGGTGGCGATATCGCGAATCGGCATTATCAGCGATTTAAGCGCTTTCTTGACCCCCAGCCCGGGCACCTGAATATAGAGTGAAAAGAACTCACGATCGAAAGCGTCATTGAAGCCGACCAACCGCGGGTAGTGGCTGGACTTCCGGTCGCCCGCTTCAATGTAGTAGATCGTCTCAAAAGTTATCTCCTCACCGACGGTATCGCTGTCCTTGAGCCGGTCTGCCATAGCCGAGGGCAGCAGAATCTCATAGGAGACGCCATTGTTCTCCACCAGCGCTCTGGTATCATCAATCGCGCTGAGCAATCCTTTGATGCGCCTGATCATGCTACCACCATCGGGTTATCGTGCATCAGCGCTCGGCAGTGGCAGAGCGCCACGGCCAGGGCATCGGCCACGTCGGGTGGTTCCGGAATCTGTGTCAATCCGAGCGT
>DAOVOW010000270.1 GCA_030629485.1 bacterium | reverse complement strand
GAAGGGGAGGAGTTTCGTAGCGCAGTACGGCGGAGTTCGGCGGAATCATACATGTTTGTGTTACTGAGCCGTCTCGCGCAACTTCGGCTGGAAAATCCTGACTTCGCCGGGAATCCATATGTTGTTCTCAGCAATTGCGACAGTCGAATAGAGCCCTTTATAAACTTCATAGGCGACGGCATGCATACCGGTGATTCCCTAGGTTTCAGCGAAGGGGAGCTATTGGGAAGCTGCCTACGGTACAGTTTGGTCCTGGATATTATCGATAGTGACGACTATCCTCTAACCAGGAGAGTAACTAGGAGAGCGACGAAGGGATCGGAGGATATTCTCGAACCAGCAGAGCTAGAAAGAATGCTAGTGGAAGGTCTGCTTTTCATGCCCATCGACAGAGTCAGGCCTCTTTCGTCACTGCCAAGTTCATAGGCTATTCCACTTTCCCTGCTCCATTTCTGTTGGCTAATGTATCTCGGAAAATGTCTGTGACAGGCCTAGTGCTGGTCCTCGGCAGTGATATCATTACTCGCTGGCTCGCCTTGGCCCAACTGGCGTTTTGATAACGGATTCTATCGGGATTTCCGCTTGTACGTTCTTCTCAAGTCCCTGCACCGCTATTCTTTAGTTGCTTTATATCTTTCAAATCGTACCGGAAAACGAAGTTCATTGATGCGAGTTGCCACCGGCACGCTCCCGGCTAGCCCCGCGATACCCGCTTGTTTACCTTACCTGTGTGTTGAATAGATGATCCCGGACCGCGACACTTTCTAAAGCGAATAACGTCCCGCTCACGACCGAATTATCCTCGTGAGAAGCTGGTTTGAAAAAAGAGAGGGGCAGTGCGAAAATACACTGTCCCTCTTGTGGATCTTTTGGCAGCCGTTGCCTATTTCAACAGCACCATTTTCTTGGTGTCGGTGAAGTCCCCTGCCGTCAACCGGTAGAAGTAGATGCCGCTGGCATGGCCAGCAGCGTTCCACTGTATTTCCACAATACCAGGCTGTCCGTGGCCGGTAAACGACTGCACCTCACGGCCCAGAGTATTGTAGACGGTCAGTTCATAATCGGTCGCTACAGCCAGGGCGAATGAGATCGTCGTCATCGGGTTGAACGGATTGGGGTAGCACTGATGCAGCGCGAACTGATCAGGAACCAGCCGCGCCGTTACGGGTGCGCCCTCGTAAGTGGCGGCCTCGAATGTTACGACCTCACCTTCGAGTCCGGCCAGAAAGGCTCCGTCGAAGGTGTGACCCTTCTTCATACTGTACACCAATATCCGAGTCAGGTCGCTTTCGGTATCGTAATGGTACTTCATTTCCATCTGGGGCGCGAGCAACTCCGGTTCATGCTCACCATCCAGAACCACCCAGGCAGCGGCGAGTGGTGCGCCGACACTCAGCACGCCATCGGTCAGATCGGTCTTGATGACAAGCGGCGCCTGCTTGAAGTACGGAGCCGCGTCTCCAACAATGATACGAATCAGGTAGACAAGATCAGCCACCGACAGCGTGATACCATCGGCATTGACGTCGGAAGCGGCGATCTGACCGTTGACATTGACACTGAACACCGAGATGCCCTTGACGAAGTAGTTGCTGAACAGCACGGCGTCGGCGATCTCGTTGGAGGTGCCGTTCAGGTTGATATCGCCGCGATCATCAATCGAGTCGGCGCAGATGATATCGATACCGCCGTTCCAGAAGTCGATGCACCTAATGGGAATGGGCTTACCCGGCTCGGGATCGATGCAGTAGTCCGGGGCGCCTACCCAGGGTATCCGCGCATCCTCGGGGAACTCATCGTCATCGTCCTCATCCCAGATAATGTAACCCTCGAAGTCATAGATGATCTCATCCACGTAGAGGTGGTTACCCGTGGAATCGGAGATGGTGTTGTCGGTACAGTCGCACCAGAAGAAGTAGATTGGTACGTACTGACACTCGAACGTGCGGTCGTTGGTGACCAGGAAATCCAGCGTGAAGAGAGTGGCCGGCTGTGGGTCAGGCTCGAAGCAATCCGGGTGGTTGGGACCGTTGTTGGTCTCGGCCAGTCCGAATACCCTGACCATGCCGGAGGGACAGCCGCCGGCACAACTACCGCAAGGGCCAGAGCGGTAGATGAAGTACTCCCAACCACAACCGTCAGGCGCCGGATCGTAGAACGGCGGACCGGGGATAACCGCCTGCAACGCCAGAGCCGACGCGTCGAAGGCAATCAGGAAGTCGTAGCCACCCATGCCGCCATCCGGGAGGTTGTAGAGACTATCGATTGTCACATCGACGAGTTCATGCTGCCCCTGAATCGTTCCGTGTGTCTTTTCAATCGTCACGGTGGGACAGCTGATACACACAGAATCTTCAGCCACGACGTCGACAATGGTCGTACACACCGCACTGGCGTCGCAGGAATCAATGGCCACGAGGACGAGGTAATTGAGGCCGGAGTCAGGGACGAAGCAATACGGATTGCTCGGATCGTACGGCTGTCCGTTAAGGAGGATGGTCATCAGGTTGTCGTCCGGATCATCGGCGGTGAAGCCGTAGACACAAACCGTATCATCGATATGATAGGTAACAATGGTTGAGTCATCCGGGCAGGTTACCACCGGCGGACGGTTCAAAGTCACCGTCACCTGAGTAGTGCAAGCATCCACCGCATCACATGAATCGGTAGCCGTCAAGATAATACCATAGGTGCCCTCTCCAGTCGGAGTGAAGCAGACCTGGTTACCGTTGAGCGTTCCTCCCGTAGCAACACAACTGGCCAGATTGCCGTCCACGTCGCTGCAACTGAAGCCGGTGATACAAATAGGACTCAGATCACAAACAAATAGTGCCGTGTCACCGGGACAACTCGCCACCGGCGGACTGTTGGTATCGACCCAGATGGTCGTTTGACAGTAGGCCGAATCACCACAAGAGTCAATGCAGACGTAGGTGATCGTGTTAGCGCCCGCAACCGGCGTGAAGCAAACCGTACTGCCGTTAAGCGTGCCGCCAATGGCGTAGCAGTAATCGAGGTTGTCATCCGGGTCGTAACTGCTGAAGCCCGAAACACAAGTATCCGACAGGCCGCACAGGAACATCGAATCATTCGGCGGACAGGTAACTACCGGGGCACTGTTGAGGACAACATGTATCACTGTCTCACAGGTATCGGCGGCGTCACAGGAGTCGACGCAGATGAAGAGAATCGTGTTGTCTCCCTCCACCGGATCGAAACAGACCGTGCTGCCTTCTAATGTCCCCGGTGTTGCATAACAGTAATCCAGGTTGTCGTCGGGGTCAAAGCACGGCTCAAAGCCGCCGATGCACAACGTGCCCAGATCACAGACAAACACCGTGTCATCTGTCGGGCAGTTATCACACACCGGACCTTCGTTGAGGTCCACCGTTACATAGGTCGTGCAAGCGTGCACCTCATCACAGTCATCGGTAGCTGTCAAAATAATATCGTAGGTACCCTCAGCGGTCGGGGTGAAGCAAACCACGTCGCCGACCAGCGTTCCTATCGAAGGAACACAACTGACCAGGTTGCCGTCTTCATCCGTGCAACTGAAGCCAGAGATACAGATCTCCTGAAGGTCACACAAGAACGTGTCAACGGGGGCAGGACAAGTCGCTACCGGCGGACTGTTCAGAGTCACCGTCACCTGAGTGGTGCAAGCGTGCACCTCATCACAGTCATCGGTAGCCGTCAAAATAATATCATAGGTGCCCTCTCCGGTCGGGGTGAAGCAAACCTCATCACCAACCAGCGTACCAATCGAAGGAACACAACTGGCCAGATTGCCGTCCACGTCGGAACAACTGAAGGCCGACAGACAAATCTCGGTCAGGTCGCAGACGAATAGTGTAGTGTCGCCCGGACAAGTTGCGACCGGCGGACTGTTGAGAGTCACCGTCACCTGAGTGGTGCAAGCGTGCACCTCATCACAGTCATCGGTGGCCGTCAAAACAATATCATAGGTGCCCTCTCCGGTCGGAGTGAAGCAAACCTCATCACCGACCAGCGTACCAATCGAAGGAACACAACTGGCCAGATTGCCGTCTACGTCGCTGCAACTGAAGGCAGATCGGCAGAGCGTCGTGTGGGGGAAGAGGGTTGCTGATAGTTTAGATCGCGGTGGTCGCCGCGGCATTAAGAAGAGAGTCACCGTCACCTGAGTGGTG
>DAOVOW010000177.1 GCA_030629485.1 bacterium | reverse complement strand
TTCTTTATGTCTTACGCTGCCATGAGAGTAAGAGGTAATCAACAGCAGGTAAACAGGCAAGCATTATTATAGTTGTACGTGAGATAATGGAGCCCAGCCGAACATCGTCCTCTACAACAAAAAGACCGCTCCTTACGAACAGGAACGGTCGGGAATTCCGTAATGGAATCAGCGGTGCTTAAGGAGTGCAGCCGGGCGGTGGCGGACCACCGGTGAACATATAGTCGACCAGGTAAACGAGGTCAGAGATGTCGATAGCGCCGCCGTCGTCGTTGTCAACACTGCCCCGAACGACGCAGCACTGCAGGTGAATGGAGTAGGCTGCGGACCATTCTGTTTCAGCGCCGAAAATGTCACCAGCCGAGGCCAGAATCTTGGGTTGTTGAACCGGTACCACCAGGTCCGGCACACCGTCTTTGTTAACATCGGATTCATGGTCGTCGAAGCCGTCGCCGTCAAGGTCGACGAAAACCTCTATATTGCTGCTTGCCAGCGTATTACCGCCGGTCCCCAGTAGCAGCAGCCCTCCTATTGCAAGTATCAGAAGCTTGCTCAAGTTGACCGTCATGTTGTTTCTATCTCCGAGAAGTTGTGGTTGGCTGCCTATCGCCCGCCCACAGACCGGCTTGTTAGCTAACGTGCACATGATAATACGGATGATATTGGATTTAACAAGTCTTTGTTGCGGATCAGAGGTTCAGCAATAGCGTCCGGCGGAACCGGTTCTCTTGGCTGGGTGAACCATAACATTAGGTGATGCCGCAAACTGGGGATGGGGTAAGATGTTACGCGACGTGCTTGTGGATTGCAATAAGGGGAAGCCCGCCAGCGCGGGAGGAGGATCGCCGACGGGCTTCACAAGAATGTCAAGTCAAAGCTGTCGACTCTTTAACCACAGCCGACTACTCAAGGTTCCATGGATTCTTGATAACCTCCGGCAGGAGCGATTCCTGTATCATAACGGTTGTCAGACCCTCCCCGCCAGCGCCTGCAAGTCGGCGCCGGACGGGCGTTGAAACACTCTCAATCCGAACATGGGAACCACCGCCAGCAGGTGGTCGAAGATGTCCGACTGTATCCCCTCGTATCGAATCCAGTCCTGATCGTTTGAAAACACGTAGATTTCAATCGGCAGGCCGTGCTCGCCGGGCGGCAGTTGCCGGATTAAGAACGTCATGCCCTGATGGATCTTCGGGTGCGCGTGCAGATAGGCCATGATGTAGGCGCGAAACATCCCGATATTGGTCAGGTTGCGACCGTTGATGATCTCCGAAGTGTCGACACCCTGCGCGGCGTTGTACTCGGTGATCTCCTTGCGCCTGGTGGCGAGGTAGTCCCTGATTAACTGAAACCGCTCAAAGCGGGCCAGCATGGCAGCGTCACAAAAGCGGATGCTGTTCATGTCGATATGGATGGCGCGCTTGATACGTCGACCGCCCGATTCATCCATACCGCGCCAGTTTTTGAAGGAATCGGAGATCAATGCGTACGCCGGAATGGTGGAAATGGTTTTGTTCCAGTTCTGGACCTTGACGGTGTGCAGGGTGACGTCGATCACGTCGCCGTCAGCGCCGTACTTGGGCATCTCGATCCAGTCTCCGATACGCACCATGTCGTTCATCGAAAGTTGCAGGCTGGCCACGAACCCGAGGATCGAATCTTTGAATACCAATATCAGCACCGCCGTCATGGCGCCCAGGCCGGTCAGGATGCCGGTGGGATCGCGATCAAGCAGCATGGCTATGGCGTAGATGCCGACAAAGATGAAGACAATGATCTTGGCCACCTGGACATACCCTTTGATGGGTCGGTGTCTTGCGCCCTCAAGTGATCTGTAGATATCGACCGCCGCGTTGAGAAAGGCGTTCACCACCAGCAACCCGGCCAGAACCATGTAGACGGTAGAGAAGCGCTGGATGGCGCCCATCATGGATGGGAACAAGTAGGCGGCGTAATAGATCACCAGCGCCGGGGCTAAGTGCGACAGACGTGAGAAGACGCGATGTTTTAGCAGGGCGTCGTCCCAGGTGGTGCGGCTTCGTTTCACGACGTACGACACCGCGACCAGCAGAATGCGACGGGCTGCAAAATGGGCCAGCCAGGCCGCGATGATCACCGCTACTGCCAATGCAAGCCAGCCGAGGGCGCCGGCCCACCCATCGGGGATTCCCTGTTCAACCAACCAGTCTCTTATGTTACTCAGCATGACGTTCACCTTTGTATGACCACGTGTTTACCATTGTGATTCCAAAAAGACCAATGGCGTGGGCCAATGCAACTTTCAAATATGTTCCCCGGTGCCCGGCAGACACCCACATCTGCCGCGATCTCATGGTTCGACTCCGCTCACCATAAGGTTGCACCCGCGCCGCTCACTTCGGTACCAGGTGGCGAAGCCACAGAAACACGGCTTGACCGTGTCACCCAAACGTCACTAACATCACGCCGCCAATGGCCAGGGCGATGCCGATCAGGCGGTACTTGGTTACCGGTTCTTTCAGAAAGAAGACCGCGAAGATGAACATGAAAATGCTTGCTGTTTGATTCAACGCCGCAGCAATCGAAGCCTGCGTGTATTTCATTCCCCCCAGCCATAAGACCATGGCCAGATAGCCGCCCATGAGTGAGCCGGTAAGCGTGTAGACCCATCGTTGACGCGATCGCACCGAGCGAACAATCATTCGGCGCGCTGGGTGTATCAACAAGACCAACAGCAGCACCGCCACGCCACCGATAAGTCGCACCTCGGTGACCCAAAGCAAAGGAGACCGATCCAGAAGTGGCTTGATCATGACAATGCCACAGGCGTTAGCGGCCTGAGCCAGCGCGCCATACAAGAACCCCTTGATGAGGGTGGGACGGTCGACTGTTTTGGCGCGACGTTCGAGGGTCGCAATCAGCACCGCCGATACAATGACGAAAGCTCCGACAAGCTGCCACCAACTGAGACTCTCGCCCAGGAATAACACGGAAAGGGCTATGATGAACGGACTGTAAAGGCATCCGACGATGGACATCATCCCCGCCCCGACGGTGTTGAGGCTTTTGAAGTAAAAAGTGTCAGCCAGACCGATACCCAGCGCGCCGCTGAAGAGAAGCAATCCGTACTCGCCCAGCGGTGCGGCCCGCCATAACGTCCCGCCGAGGATCCACATGGTGGGAAGGAACAAGACAACGGCCAGAACATTCTTGAACAGATTTAACCCGAGGGGGTGAACCGCCTCACCGCTCTTCTTGAACAGTATAACCGCCGCCGCCCAAGTCACAGCGCAAAGCAGCGCGAGTATTTCTCCAAAGTGTGGTTCAAATGCGCCCAAGCGCCATACCTTTCTTCCCGATCCCGACCCAACCACAAATCGGGTCGACGTATGCTCACCGGATGCGGCCACTCCGGCACGAATTGTCATGGAAGGTAATGGTTTCGGTTAGAAGTTACAAGCGGCTGGTTGCGAAAAGAGGTGGAAGACTGGGCCTCGTTCAATCGGCTCCTGGTGATGCCTGGTATTGCTCCACCTTGCATGGCGCCACCCAGCGTTGTGCCCGCTGGATCTTCAGATTCGGCGGGTAGGCGGAGCCTTTCCCAGATTGCTGCCGAATCTGAAGATTCGACCGCCACAAGGATATCATCGCGCCCACTGTCAGTATCATGTCGGTTGCGTCGTGTGGTATCATGCCGTACCTTCATCAAATGACAGCGGGAGTGAACGTTAAATGAGTCTTGCCGAACAGGTTTATCTTGTCGTCGGAATGCTGGTCGAGGGGTTTCTGGTTCTTCTGGCGGTCAGTTCAGCCCTTGAGCGGAAGGGCCGGGCTGTGTTGCTCAGTTCGTTGGCTTGCGTTCTTGTCGCCGCAGGCTGGTACGGCTGGTATGCTCTGTTAGCGTCCGAATCTCTTTGGCTGCTGATGCTTCCGGCAATGGTGCTGCTGGGTGGCATCTTCTTCTTCTTGCCGTTTGGATCATTTCAAGCCCTGAGAGTTGGCAGCATCAGCGAACAGGTTGATGAGCGTGACGTGATGTTCTCTCGAGAAGAGTATCAGCCGGGAACCGAACATTATGAAACGTACTACGCTGCCCATCCCGAATACAAAGCAGTCGACGACCGGATGCGGCGTCTGCCCGAACTGCTCGAACCAGGGGGGAGGTACTATGACAAACAGACTGCCGACCCGATAGATGCCGTGTTTGACAAGATCGTCACGCTGGCTACTCAAGTAGATGGACAGACTTCGCTGCGCAGGGGAGAGCTTGGCACTGCTGAAGCAACGGCGACAATCAAGGCGGAAGTTCTGAAGATGGGCGCGGACGACGTTGGTATTGCCGAGCTCAACCCGATGTTCGTCTACTCGCACGTTGGGCGTGGCCCGGAGCCGTGGGGCCGGCCGATTGTCAATAGCCATCGGTTTGCGATCGTGTTTGCGCTTGAAATGGATTACCATGAAGTGGAACAAGCGCCGCTCTTGCCGATCACGCGCGAGACCGCCAAACAGTATCTGCGTGCCGGGGAGATTTCAGTGGCTTTGGCCAAACGAATTCGCGAGTGTGGATATGCGGCTCGCGCCCATATCGCCGGCAGCAACTACCAGATCATACTGCCGCCGGTGGCCCACGACGCCGGACTGGGTGAACTGGGTCGGATGGGTTACTTGATCTCACCGAAATACGGCGCTCGGGTCCGCCTTGGGGCCGTCACTACCGAGCTGCCGTTGCTGCTCGACCGACCTATAACCTTCGGTGTGCAGGACTTTTGCGAGACATGTCTAAAGTGTGCCATTAACTGTCCGTCAGGAGCCATTCCGGTCGGTGGCCGGAAGCTGGTCCGTGGTGTCGAGAAGTGGCCGCTCAACGTCGAGAAATGTATCCATTACTGGCGCGCTATCGGCACCGACTGCGGCCTCTGCATGAAAGTCTGTCCGTTCAGTCACCCTTCCACCCCGATCCACAACCTGGTACGTGCCGGTTGCCGCCGGTCTCCGTTGGCCCGCCGCTTATCGATCTGTGGGGATGATCTGTTCTACGGACAGAGGCTGCGCCTGCCGGCAGGGCCCGGCTAATCGGGAGTATTGATAGACCTCGTGCCCCGTTGTGTTGGGTCTTGATCCCGTTTCAACGGGATTGTGACCCGACACATAACAACTTGTCAGACAAGGGTGGCAGGTCACACAAATGTACAGTATCATGACATAGTGTACATGTTCTTTCAGGACATGGTATACAGAGTTGTTATC